>JAYVFS010000223.1:0-30786 GCA_043772905.1 Saprospiraceae bacterium
AAAAAGGATACAGGGCATTTCGAAATGTGTTTAAATTGTCAAAGAAAAAAGGGGTAACTTTTGCAACAGCGGCTTAACACGCCAGTTTGAAACCCTGCCGACGTTAAATTCCACATGCTTATTGATGTTAATAGTTGTTTTTTACTGAGGGGGCATTGTTCTGTCCCATCTTATTTCATCCAACTAACACCCACATCTTTTTTAGCCAATTTCCATTTGGGATCAAATTGCATGATGTCTTTTTCAGACAGTTTGATGTTGTGAACGACTAATCTTTGGTTGATGGAATCCATCACCGCCTTCTCTATACTGAGGGGGGCAAAACTGAAACCGTCTTTGGTTGTAATCGCTTTCGATTTGATAGTTGAAAAGCCTTTTTCGTATTGCCCACTGTTCGTATGGTAGTTGTCTTTGGCTTGAAAAGTCGTTTCAGTATTGGCAATAACAATCGGTTCTGTGTTTTTTCCAAGCGTATTGATGATGAGGTTACCGACCATCATGACGTTTTTAGGCGCGATGAAAGGTTTGCCTTTACTCGCATTGCCTGCGCCGATTTTCATAGCGGGCCCGACGGAATTAACAATGGTATTGTAAGCTACAATCGCATTGTCGGCAGGGTAATATTCATTGAGGGCAGAGCCTTCTAAACCTGCCATGACGGTAATGGGTGACTTCAAACTGCTGTGGCCGCCTTCGAGTTCTTCAACATAATTGTTAAAAAGGGTATTGTTTGGGTTGATAATCCGCAAACCGCCGCTTTGTTTTCTGCCTGTTTTGCCGTTTATGTAGTTGCCATAAACAAAATTACGTTGTCCGTGACGTATGACGAGCGCGCCGTCGTTGCCCATGAAAGTATTGAAACGGTATATATTGTCGCAGCTTTTGTTGCTGATGATTTCTGCTTCGAGGCGTTCGTCTTCAAAGTAGTTGTATTCCACAATATTAAAACCATGAGAGAAAGAGGTGGTACTTGTACCGATACGCATTTGTTCGCCGCCATTGCTTGAAAAGGTGCGATAGCCAAAAAAATTATGATGAATACGGTGGTGCGGAGAGGGCGCAACATCGCTGCCCGCCACGTAGCCTTTGCCTTGTTTGTACTCCACAATGAGGGTCGGACCTTTATTCGTTTTGCCTGTAAAATAGCAGTGGTCAACCTCGTTGTTCATGCCAATGATGTTGACATAATAATTTTCTTTTTCGCTCGCTTCGGTGTGGGTATAGTTGACGATGGCGCAATTTGTCAAGCGACAATGGTTGGCTTCTGTTGATTTTACCTTGAAATCAATGACATTTTCCTTGGTTTCTAAGGTACACGTGCCTTCAAACAAAAAGCCATCAACTTGTAGATAGTCGCCGCCAATTGCTATTTTGGAACTGCCTGTGAAGGAGACCTTTCCTGCGGTTTGGGCTTTCAAAACAATAGGTTTTTCTGCTGTGCCGCTTGCTTTTGGATTAAAATTGATTTTTATGTCTGAGTATTTTCCATCTTTCCAAACGATGACATCACCTGCTTTTACTTTTGCTAAAGCGGTGTTGTATTCGGTTATATCGCTTACAAGAAATTCTTCTGATGTTGAACGAAGGGTAAAAGCGGATGCGCCGACGATTAGAATGAAGGAGAAGATGCTTAGCTGTTTCATGTATTTATAGTTTTTGATGGTGATGCAAAACGTATTTTTTGTCATTCTGAACAGCGTGAAAGAATCGGTATTTTCTGTTTATTCAGATTCTTTCACTTCGTTCAGAATGACAAAAAAAGGTCAAAAAAGAAAAAATATACCCCCACACAGCACCTTAACAGGTTAAAATACTGAGGGGGGGCTATAACTCTAAATCTAAACTAACTCGGAATGTATAATACTGAATTTTTAAACCTTAATATCCAGGATTCTGTGCAATCGCCAACTGTGTATTGGTATCCAATTCATGCTGTGGAATCGGTAACAATAAATGGTCAGTCGTTACATTGCCTTGCAACTGTAATAATGTGAGAATCGGCGACGGATAAGTCGCATAATGTCTGGCATATTCCTTTGCAAAATTGTTTTTAATAACCGTTTCCACTTTGATGGTCGTCAAGGTTGTGTTGAAACGCAACAAATCGAACCAACGTTGGTTTTCAAAAGCAAATTCAAAACGTCTTTCATCGGCTAAGGCTTGCTCAAATGTGGCAACAGAATTGACGGTTGCGGGTAAATTGCCCAAAGCTGTCCGCGTTCTTACTTGATTGATGAGTGTGATACTGGCAGGTGTAAAACCTTGTGCTTCTGCCATCATCAACAAAATATCTGCATAACGGAGGATAGGGAAATCAGCCTCTCCATCATCTGTTAGGATAACTTGATTGAGATATTTTTTGACATATAAAGTTGGCGAAGTACCTGTGCCAAAAGCTGCCATAGAAACTGCTTTACGCGTATCTGTGGCGACAAAAGCCGTATCTAACTCTGCCGTTGGTGTATTCCAACCACGACCAGAGCCATTGATAAGAGCCGAACCACTGTTCAAAGCGGCAAAATCGTTTCCGAAACTTGTACCCAATCCCAAACCACCGGCTTTGTAACGAACGGTAAATAGGATTTCACTATTCACTTCATTGGTTATATCAAAAACTTTGGCGTAAGTGGATTGTAGTGAAAAACCGCTGTTTGTTATGACATCTTGTAGTAAAGGAATGGCATCTGATTTCCGATTGAGTGTCAGGTAAACCTTAGCCAACAAGCCTTTTGCAGCCCAAGCAGAGGCTTTCCCTTTGTTGGCTGCCACTATTTTGCTGAACGATGCCGCACTCATATAAGTAGAAGCCGTTGAGAGGTCGGCAGTAATCAATTTATAACAATCTGCAACAGAAGACCGATTGATGGTTTTAGCATCAGCTGCCGATGTAGGTGTATGTACCGCAAACACACCGCCGAATAAACGCACCAAATTGAAATAGTGATAACCACGAATAAACAAGGCTTCGCCTGCCAATTGTTTGCGGGTCGAGTCGGGCATCGTTATGTCAATTTTGCCGAGGCTGATGCTGCCCGAGGCCGGGTCATAAGTAACACCCAATCTTTGCAAAACAATATTGGCATTGCGGATATTGTTGTACGTCGCCAACCAATAGGTGTAAATACCCTGATGTGTTGTTGCTGGTAAAAACATGTCCAAGTCGCTCAAATCTCTGTTTACCGAGCTTGTACTGGCAGCCAAACCTTGTTTCGTGTTGTCGCTGCGCAATTCTGTGAGCTGCCACTCCATGTTCATGGTCTTTTGCAGACCGCTGTAGCAGCCTGTCAAACCCGCTTGCACTTCTGCAATGGTTGAGTAATAAGTACCCGTATTCAAATTTGATGTCGGATAAACATCAATGACCTTATTGCACGACATTAAGACGACGCAAAGCATAAGGATTTTATATGGTAAGTATTTCATTTTAAATTTCAATTTTGAATGATAAATAAGTAATGATGAATGATGAGATATGAATGATGAATAATGAATTTTAGCACCCCTCAGTATTTTTCATAAAATGAGTCGCTGTATTCATCATTTATTATTCATAATTTATCATTTTATTAAAAGTTTAAATCAATACCGAACAAGAACGTTTTATTGATTGGGAAACTACCTCTTTGATAGCCATCAACAAGCGGTGTGGCATAAGGGCCTGTCGTAAAACGGGCTTCTGGATTGATGCCTCTGTAATTTGCTGCGGATTTGAAAAAGAGGTTTTGAGCCGTGAAATACAAGCGCAATGAGCCCAAATGAGCCTTTTTCGTCCAATTTTTAGGTAATGTATAACCCAAAAGGACTTCACGAAGCGACACGTAAGACGCATCTTCAACGACATAATCCGTCAACATCCAGTTAAAACCAGCAGTCGAATAAGGCGTTTTGCCATCACCCGGGAAGGCCGGACTCACCCACCGGTTTTGGTTGTAAGCTCTGTTATAACGTTTCGTTTCGTTGTAGTTCGGGTCGCCATTGACCAATGAACCGCCTTGTACGCCTTGAAAACTGAAACTCAAATCGAAGTCTTTATACTTAAAATTGTTCGTAATACCCCATGTAAAATCAGGATATGGGTTGCCGATAACGGTACGGTCGTTGGCATCTAATTTACCATCTTTATTGATGTCCACTAATTTCAAACCACCTGGGACAAACACATTGCTTAATGAACTGGTGAGCGTCTTTTTTGATTCGTCAATATCGGCTTGTGACAACCACACACCGTCTGTTTTGTAACCAAAATACTGGATAAGCGGCGCACCTACTTTGTTCATATACAATTCCGTCCGTTCGCCTTGATTAAGCAATAAGGCTTCTGCACCGAGTTCTATGACTTTGTTTCTCGTTTGGGCGATGTTCGCAGACGTTGACCATGTAAAGTTTTTTCTTTTGATATTATTGGTCGTCAATTCCAACTCCACACCATTGTTTTGAAGACTACCGATGTTGTTCCAAAACAATGGCACACCTGTAAAACCTAAAGCCGCTTGTTGGAGTAACAATTGGTCCGTTTTAGATTGATAAATATCTAAACCAAGGGTAATGAAATTTTTAAACAACGAGATGTCCATACCGCCGTTGTAAGAAAACGTACGCTCCCAAGTGATATTTGGGTTTGAAAGAACGGCATTTGAAGGCACTTGACCAATGGTTGATATACCGTTACCGGCACCACCTGGATAATTGGCATTATACAAAAGGTCAACAAACGCAAATTCAACGATGCGGTTGTTGCCTGTTGCACCATAACTACCTCTGAATTTCAAGTTGTTCAACCAAGGGATATTTTGCAAAAACTTCTCTTCCGTAGCGACCCAACCCACTGATACTGAGGGGAAGTAACCCCATTTGTTGCCTGGTGCAAAGTAAGAACTACCGTCCGCACGATAACTGGCAGACAATAGATATTTGCTTTTGTAGGCATAATTCACGCGTCCTAAATATGACAACAAACCGATTTGAGTCGTATTGTTGAATGTATTAGGCACATCAATAGAAAGAGCCGTATTCAAGGTTGTGATGTTATCACTCGGATAGTCCAAACCTGTTGTTTGCTCGTTTTTAATCTCCGTTTTTTGCGCTGTAAAACCTGCCAACACACTGATTGAGTGGTCTTTGAATTGTTTGTTATAATTCAATGTATTTTCATTCAACAAGTCAACAAAAAGACGGTTTGTATAAACACCTTTGTTGACATCTCCTGCCCTATTTGAACTTCTTTGAGAGAAATCCAAACCTGTTGTATAGTTGACATAAGCACTTGCCAGGGTTTTAAAATCAAGCCCTGGTGCTAAGTTTATCGTTAAATCACCACCACTCAATACGCGATAATCGTTGGAAGTGATTTTTCTCGTTTCCATAACCGATTTCGGTGTATTGTTAGCTGTATTGAACGGCGTTATAGCCGATGTATTCGTCCAAGTGCTGCCATCGGGCATCAAACCACTGTAAACACGACCATTGAAATAACGTGCTTGAGCATAATCTCCTGCTTTTGCATCTGCGTACAAGGGGTCTTTTGCAACAAAACTCGCTGTTGCGTCATTCATATAAACAGGTAAATAGGTTGGAAAACGCACAAAGTCAATATAGTTAACAGACGGTTTTTCCCGCTTGTTGAACGATGGATTGAGATTGAAAGAGAGTTTTACCTTTTTGCCTAATTGTGCTTCAATTTTACTTCTGATATTGAATTTTTCATATTCACTGTGGTATATCATACCTTGGTCATTCTGATAACCACTTGATATATAATACTTTAAGTTTTTGCTACCCCCTGACACACTGAATTGAAGGTTTTTAACCATCGCATCTCTAAGGGCTTGTGATTGCCAATCTGTTGCCACACCGCCCATGAGGTCATTTTCGATAATATATGCCGCTTTTTCAGCTGTTGTTGCAATCTGTGCATCGGTTGGTGGCGTAATACTTGGGTCGGTTCTTTTTAGTGCCGCTTCGTCGTACAACATTTTTGTGTATTCGCTGGTCGTCATCATCGAATACCGGCTATAATCCGTTTTGACACCACTTGATACTTTAAGGCTGTACTTGGGCTTGTCAGACTTACCACTTTTCGTGGTGATGATAATGACACCACTCGCACCTCGCGAGCCATAAATAGCCGCCGAAGCCGCATCTTTTAAAACCTCAACTGAAGCCACGTCAGCAGGATTGACAAAACCCAAACCATCAGGCACAGGATGACCGTCAACAACAACCAATGGACCCGCGCCGGCATTGATGGAGCTAAGACCACGAATACGGATAGTCGCATCTGAACCCGCTTCTGATGAGGTATTTTGAATGGCAACACCTGCCATTCTACCTTGCAACGCTTGGTCAAGTCTGGACACAGGAGACTCGTCTATGCGGTCGTTTTTGTATTGTGCAACGGCACCCGTTACTTCGGCTTTCTTTTGCGTACCATAACCGACAACAACCAATTCATTCAAGGCTTTGCCTTCAATCATGACGATATCAATGACACTGCGTTCAAGAATCGGCACTTCTTGCTTGTCAAAACCGACAAAGCTGAATATCAAAGTTCCCGTTTTTTCTTTGTTGTCCAATTCGAGGGTGTATTTACCGTCAACATCTGTAATCGTGCCTTTCGTCGTACCTTCAAGGACAACACTGGCACCTACAAGCGGTTCGTTTTTTTCATCTGTCACGGTTCCTGTCACAGTGAAGGCGATATTTCTATCAATATTAGACGTTTTCACGTTTAATACTGAGGGGGGTGTTTTTTCTGTAAAACTGTTCGTTGCAGCAACAACATTTGAAAAAATCACCGCCAGTAATAACTGTGTAAAGCTTATTTTCAGAATTGAAAACAGCGCTCGCTGAATGGCGTTTTTGTTTTTCATAATTCTAATTGTTTAAAAAAATGTGAGTAAAATATTCTAAATTACCTATATTTGTAATGGTGAATATTATATCTAACTAATTGATTATTAATTTTTTATCAAAAAATTAATTCACCATTCACCATTAAATCATTATTTGACGCGTTTAATATCACCACTCAACCATAATATCATGGCGATACCACAAGGCACAAGAGCCGTGGCTAATATGAAAAAAGGTATATAGCCATTTTGTGTCAGCATCGGTACAAGTGCTGTAGTAATCAATACCCCAAAAACCGCACTTGTGCCACCTATACCCGCTAAGGTACCGACAGATTTACCAGAGAAAAAGTCGCTCGGCAATGTCTGAATATTGCCGATTGTAATTTGAAAACCCATGAGCGCAACAAACATCGCTGCCATCGCCCAAAGCGGTGTCGAAGCAAAAGCACTCGCTATCAAAGCGGGAAACATAAATGCTGCACCTAAAAGAATACAAAACCGCCGCGTCCGATTGACCGTCCAACCGTTGCCTATCATCCAAGCAGACAACCAGCCGCCACCCAAACTACCTAATGCCGCACCGACATAAGGCATCCATGCAAACATGCCGATTTGCTTAACATCAAAACCAAAATTGTCGTGCAAATAAATAGGCAACCAACTGACAAAAAGCCACCAAATCGGGTCAAGGAAAAAACGAGACAAAATGACCGACCAAGACTGACGATACCCCAATAACTCTTTCACTGTCAAGGCTTTATCGTCATGTACTACCGTCGTCGCTTCCAAAGGCTTTTGACCTTCGACGATATAACTCCTCTCCTCGTCAGACAACCAAGGGTGTTTCATCGGCTCTGCCTTATTGATAAGCCACCAAGGAATAATCCAAACAAAACCCAAAACAGCGATAAGCAAAAAAGTCGTTTTCCAACCCACATTGACATAAGCATAAGCAATCGAAGGCGCACTGATAACCGCACCAAGCGAAGCGCCTGCGTTGAATATGCCCTGTGCAAATGCCCTTTCTTTAATCGGAAACCATTCTGCATTTGATTTTGTCGCCCCAGGCCAGTTGCCTGCTTCACCGAAGCCCAATAATGCCCGAAAGAGTGAAAACGACACAATACCTTTGGCAAAAGCATGTAAACCAACGGCTAACGACCAAATACCAATTGACATAATAAACCCCAAACGTGTCCCGATTTTGTCGAATATCCGACCTGATATACTTTGGCTGATGCCATAAGCAATCATAAAACACGAGACCACAAAAGCGTAGTCGGTTTTATCCATACCCAACTCTCCAGAGATACCCGGCCACATGACCGCTAAGGCGTTACGGTCAATGTAGTTGATGACTGTGGCGATGCCAATTAAAGTGATAATGACCCAGCGTAAACCGTTGATTTTCATATTCTTATTGTTTTTATTTTACAAAAAGTCCTCGCGCATTGGACTAAATACATCAATTAAAACGCCTTCTTCGAGGCACACACAGCCGTGCATGAGATTTGGCGGAATATAGAATGCATCGCCCCCCCTCAGTATTTTCTTCTCTCCATCAATACTCACCTCAAAAGCACCACTTTCTACATGTGTAATTTGGCTGTGATAGTGTTGATGCAGCGTGCCAATACTCTCTTTGGCAAACTCAACACGTACCAGCATCAGCTTATCATCATAAGCCATGATTTTGCGACGCACACCTTCGCCTACTGTTTCCCATGCGATAGCGTCACTTTTAATAAAAACATCAGTTGTTTCCATACCTTATCATCATTATTTTATGTTTTATAAATTTGTTTTCCATACAAAAGCCCCTGTCCAACTAATCGTTTTACCAGCCACCACAACCGAATGAGTCGCTGTATTTGATGCCGAATCATTCGCCAAACAGAGTATATAATCTTTACCTTTTTGAAAGCGAACCGCAACAACCGTTGCCGCTGCATCGTCGTGAATAACTTCTAACTTTTCAACTTGACTTGATGAAATTGTGGAGTTTTCATTGCGTCCATCATAGTTCCCATGTGGCTCAATGATAGACGCAAAGGTTGTGTTTTGCGCTTTTTTGCGAACCAAAAAGCCTGTTTCATTGCGTAAATTAAATTTAGGGTCGTTTGCACCGATGCGTGTTAGGAGTAATTCCGTAGCCGTATCTGCTGTTGAAGTGAGGGAATAATAGCGGTTATTATTGAGAAAAGTCAATGTAGCTACCCCCTCAGTATTTTTAGGTTTTCCTTTGGCTTCAAGCCAAAGATGTTGATAGCCCGATTTTTTACCAACCGTATGCCGTTCATCTGTAAAGGCTTTGTATTCAAAATTGGTCGCTATCAAATGACCTAAATACTGAAAAGGTAAATCGTATTGATGTGTTTCTTTGGATTGTGCTTTGTAAACATCTAAAATAAACGGCTTCGTTGCACCTTCCAATTTGATGAGGGCGACTGTCCGACGCATTGCCACGCCTTTGTATGCCGTATTATCTTCGGCACTTGCTATTTGACAATCTTTATTTGAGAAATCTGTAAAATAGAGGTTGGCATGATGTGCTTCGCTTGTCGCTTCTTTGCCATCATATTGTGATGTTTCATCAACCACAAGTGTATTGTGTGCAATGGTTTGCATCGCATAACTGTCATTTTCGGGCAAATAACGTCCGCCATATTTTTGCTCAACATTTAGGAATCGAGCTGCGCCATAATCGGGTAAAATTTCTTGATTTTGGTCAAAAAACAAGATGTTCAATTTGTCAAAATGACCATGTGACAAACCATGTGCGCCGTATTTGAAAACCAAACACATTTGGTCGTCTTTGTCGCCATGCCGCAACACCGTTAGCCCCCCCTCAGTACCAGAAGCCCCATCGGTGAAATTTGTGGGTGTCCAATTAAATGGCTTAGGGTTTTTCGTTTTTTCCATCGCCTTCGCCACTTCAAGCCCTTGACGACTGAACATAACACGGTCTTGTTCTTTGGCAATACTCAATAATGTTTCGTCTTTTCCGTAGCGGTCAAAAGCAATGTCGAGGGCATAAACTATCTCTTGCGAAGTCCAATCCTTATCTTTTATCGCATCATTCAAAGGAAAAAACCGTCCTGTTGTATAAGCCAATTGCAAAATGCCATAAAATGCTTTTTTCAAAATTTGATTGCGATACTCAAAAATATCCCGTTCCGGCTCGTTATTGTCAATCGCCAAAGCGAATAAATAGAACGGCATCAAAGCGTAACGCGTGTAATAAGGCCCCTCAGTATAGTAACCATCAGGCGAAAACAGTTGATCGAGTTGCGCTAAAAAACCGCCTTTGCCATCGCCTTTTGTGCCTTTTAATGCGGCATTCACAAGCGTTTTGTCATGCAAAGTATAGCCTGTCATACCGACTGCCGCCACTGCCCAAACGCCATGATTGTGAATGAGGTTAAACCACGACTCCAAATCATCGGTTAAAAAATGCGACATTGGGCGAAAAACACCCTCTTCAATCGACTTTCTATCTTCAACTGATAAAGCATTGTACACCGCATCATAGCCTTGAATCGCTTGAACAATCCAATTGCAATCATTCAACGCTTGATGAAACAACCGTCCTGGCGAACTCGATTTGGCTTGCGGGTGTTTTTTTAAAGACGGAATCATAACGGCATATTTCAACAACATGGTTCGCACATATTCCGCATACTTTTTGTCCTTCGTTGTGGCGTAAACCATACCCGCAGCATAGAGCGTCTGATAATTATACTTGTGACGTTCATGCGTATATGCGCCCGCAGGGTCTTTTGGCAACGGCACGTCCATCGTTTCGGACATCGCTTTGTCCGCTTGTTCTTTCAAATCCTTAAAAGCCTTGTCGAACATGGGATATTTACCCAATTTCTTTTTAATCAAAGAAACATCTGACGGCGTAATCAACAAATTTGGATGCGCTGATTGACCCCTCAGTATGGTGGCTGCTGTTATTGAAATCCCGATTATGATTACCCAAAATTTCATTTGTGAATCGTTTTTTTTGAAAATGTACAATGCGTATTTTAATAGGGTTTTCCCCTATTCTAACACATCACGCCCATTCAGGGCTATTAATTAAGGGTGACAATAACAGCTCTGAAAGGGCGGTATGTATTAGGATAGGGTGTAGCCCTATTAAATTAAATTGGATATTAAATTGGATATTAAATCGAATATCAAATATTTACGAGAAATACGTCCCTCCATTAATATCCAACAACGCACCCGTGATGAAAGATGCCGAATCAGATGCCAAATACGTCACCAAATCTGCAATTTCTTCAGCTTTTCCTTCACGTCTAAGCGGTGTTCCTGCCGCTACTTTTTCTCTAATTTCAGGCTTCGTGAATGTATCGTGGAAACCTGTGCTGATCATACCTGGTGCCAACGCATTGACACGGATACCTTTGGGTCCCAATTCCTTCGCCAAACCACGTGTGAAAGTCGCCACGCCTCCTTTTGAAGTTGCGTAGGCAATAGCACCGCCGCCGCCGCCATCACGCCCAGCTTGTGAACTAAAATTGATAATTGAACCACCCGAAGGCATATAAGGCAATACCGCTTTTGATACTAAAAAAGGTGATTTCAGATTTAAACCCATGACAAAATCCCAAAAATTTTCGTCCATATCTTCCATCGTTTTACGAGCAACCAAACCTCCGACAACATTCACTAATACATGGATTTTATCGCCAAATGCTGCGACACATTCCGAAACAAGCGTCGCAACCTCTGTAGTATTTGTCATATCGCCTTTTACGGCAATAGCCTGACCGCCAGCTGCTTTGATGATGTCCAATGTCTCTTGTCCGCCTTCTTCACTGCCGAAGAAATTGATACAAACTGCCGCACCGTTTGCCGCTAATTTAATAGCAATTTGCTGTCCGATGTCTCTGCCACCACCTGTAACGATGGCTACTTTTCCTTTCAAATCTGAATACATAATTTACTTTTTTTAAAAAACTGTTTATACTGAGGGGGTCAATTCACGCCCATATCCTTCCCATCCGTCGCTTTCTTTTTAAGCGGTGAAGTCGCTTTTTGTCTAAAATCATATTTGTCGGGTGCAACAAATTCAGGCTTTAATTGCAGCATGCCTTGACCGACGATATTGTTGTAAAATGACTCGACTTTGCCCGATTTATAGACATTACAATGGTGTACCGAATTGCGTGTTCCCTTGTAATCCTCGAAGCGCGCGATGCGTCCGCTTCTGCCGCTGTCATAAAAAAGGGAGTTCTTAATCTCTGACCATTGTACACCGATGAGGCGCAAAACGCTGCCCAGTTCGACGTTGCCGACATTGTAAAAAGTGCAATGGTCAATGGTTAAAAAGGGTCCCAATGTGCTTTCATCGTTTCCGCCGCGATAAAGGTCAACGGCACCGATGAGGAGGTTTGCAAATGTGCAATTGGTCAAGATGAAATGTTCGACATTGTAAATGCCTTTGTCTTCTTTTTCAGCCGCAACGTTGAGTACCACGCCTGAAATATCTCTGAAAAGGCAGTTTGAAAACCGAATCGTATCAGCATAAGTGCCTTGATAAGCGATAAATGCGGATTTTCTGCCATCGCTAAAATCATGGAAAGTACAATCGTCCACAAAGAGTTGATAATGCTCAATCATGGGCGTTTGGCTTGTCCGAATGGCACATTCTGCTATCGAAGAGCCAGAATAACCATTAAAATCCAAACCACTTATGCGCAAACTGCCACCATTTTCAATAGAAATGAAAGCAAAATTCTTCTTTTCGCCTTTGAAAGCGATGGTTGGACGTGCTGCCAAACCTGCTTTTGCCCGAATCGTTATCGCTTTGCGGATAGCCATTTCTGTATCAATATAATAAGTTCCTGTGTCGCTTAACTCAATAATATCACCCACTTCAGCGGCTTCAACTGCCTTTTCTAAGGTGTTATTCTGTGCTTGCATCCCGACTACTCGGGAAGGGGGTACTGAAATCGTTTTTTTAGAAGGTGGAAAGACGACTATCTCCCATTCAGGTTTGAAAAAATTCGTTCCAACGTCTTTCATTTTTGAAGGACTAAAGTCAAAAGGGCTTTTTGGCGCAACTTCAAAAGCACCTACATGGCATTTGTTTCCACGTTTATTGCCTAAAATATCAGTTGTAACAAAAGCCATTACAGAGGGTTTTGTCATTGTATTTTTAGGTAAAATGCCATCAAAAACGGCTGTTTGAAAGCCAATTGGTAGTGCCTTTTTGCTGTTCGTTTTTACTTGATTGTTCGTGAAAGTAATGCCACTAATGTCGCCTTCTGCTTCATAAACACCGTATTTGTTGTTGGTTATAAATACGTTAGAAATGAAAGATGTACTGAGGGGTCGTGCTGTGCGTTCATTGTCGCTGCCTGCAGCCAAAGTGATATGGTCGCAATTCACAAATGTATTAAAAGCAATCAGCACGTCTCGAACTTGATGATACCGATTGATAGCGGAATTAGGCACGCCATTCATAACCGTCAGAGCGGAACGGAAACGCACACCTTTTAGGTTTTCAAAATAATTATTGACGATGCGATGACCTGCGTTGATAACCCGTACACCACCTGTATTAGGTTTGTTATTTCCAATGAAAAAATTGCCTTCTATAAGATTGCGATTGCCATGACGCATGACGAGACCGCCTTCACATTCATAAAAAACATTGCGGCGAATGGTGTTTTCACAAGACTTGATAGATATGATTTCCACCTCGCCACTGCAACGATAAAAGTAGTTGTCTTCAACAATCGTTTTAGAATTGGTCAATGAATAAGTCGAAACACCTATGCGGATTGTTTCACCACCGTTTGAACCCAATGGTTGGCGTTCGCCAAAAATATTATGGTCAATGCGGTGGAAGTTTTCTTGATGTCTGTCATCATTTAGATTTACTGCCAGCGTAACGCCTTCGTTTTTTTTGCCGCCAATATATGAGTGGTCGAGGCGATTGCGTTTGCCCCAAAACTGAATCCAAGACGATTCTTTAGTACGGTCAGAGACATTATAATTATCTATGACACAATTCGTTACGCGACAATCGTTTGCAATCTCATTTGAAGAAGTCCTATATTCGAGTACAGCACCTCCTACCCCACCGTTGCGAAACCACAAACCCTCAACAACGAGGAATGTACCTGAAAGACGTAAAGAAGAAGTGCCTTCGAGCGTGACTTTACCAGCCGTTTCAGCCATCAAAACAATCGGCTGTGCTTCTGTGCCTTGTCCTTTCAGAACCAAGTCGGCATCGCGCCAAACGCCATTGGCTAATATTAGGGTGTCGTTGGGTTTCAATTTAGCCGCTACACGTGCCTTGAATTTGGCAATGTTTTGCACCTTATAAGTGGCGGCTTGCACCTTTGGAGCGAAGCTTATCAGTACAAGGAATAAGGCAGTAAAGAGTGTATTTTTCATTTTCATTAATAATTCTTGTTGCAATACCATTTTTAAGCAGGTGATATTTTCGACAAAAATACAGTTCATTAATTTGTATTTTATAATTTTTACAGAATTATTTTTAATCAAAAGTAATGTTTTGCAAAATTAAATTCCGATAACGTTGCCGGCAACGTTATCGGTAACGTTATCGGAAATAAAGCATTTTTTTGCAGAAAATAATTTTTATTAGAATGGGTTGAATTAGAGAGAAATACTAACTTTGTTGGAATACCCCTCGATACTGAGGGGGTACTCAAATTTTAAACAACAAGACAATATGAAAATAAATCCACATAAACCAACCATCAAAGATATTGCAAGAGACCTCAATGTGTCAGTCTCAACAGTTTCAAGAGCCTTACGAGGCATGCCCGATGTCAACCCCCAAACGATGAAAGAGATATTACGCCATGCTGAAAAAATTGATTATCAGCCCAATATGGCGGCTTTGAGTTTGGTCAAAAAACAGACACATACGATTGGGGTTATTGTGCCGAATTTGGATTATTTCTGTGCAAATGCCATTCGGGGCATTGACGAAGCGGCTTTGGAGGCAGGTTATACCGTAATGATTTGCCAATCAAATGAATCGTATGGACGGGAGGTTGTGAATACACAAAGGCTGATGTCAAGTAGTGTAGATGGGTTGATAGTGTCGTTGTCAAACGAATCGAACAATATTGACCATTTCAAAAGGTTTATGAAAAAAGAAATACCCATCGTATTTTTTGACCGTGTTCATCCTGATTTATATGCCCCTAACGTCGTACTGGACAATACTCATGGCGGAGAAGAGGCTGTACAACATCTTATTGAGCAAGGATGCCGAAGAATTGTTTTGTTGAGAAGCCATTCGACGGTATCTGTCATGACTTTGCGGGAAAATGGCTACCGAGCAGCACATAAAAAGGCAGGTTTGCCTGTTGACGAATCTTTGATTATCCATTGTGATTTCAATCAAGAGTCTGCATATCAAGCCACCCTTCAATTGTTTGGGAAACGGATTCCGTTTGATGGTATTTTTACAGTGAGTGACCGTTTAGCATTGGGTGCGTATTCTGCTGTCAAAGAAAAGGGTTTACGTATTCCCGAAGATGTCGCTATCGTCGGCTTCAACGATGAACCAATCATGAATCTTTTGACACCGAAACTATCGAGTGTTGCCCAACCTGCTTTTGAGATGGGGCGCCGTGCGGCACGTGTCTTCATCGAACACATTCATGCCGAAGGGAAGCCTGATATTGAAACCATCGTCTTAAAACCACAGTTGATGATTCGAGAATCGTCGTTGAAAAAATAATAAAAAAAGGTTTCCTATAAAAAAGTTTTGCCCTTCATATTGTGTCCATACTGAGGACTGAGGGGGTGATTATCGAACCACAAAAATTATAAAAGAACGAAAAAAAGGCATCTAACTCTTCAAGTTGCTAAAATATTACCTACTTTTGTCAAATATCAAAATAAAACAATCGTACTTCTTTTTTCCCTTTCCCATGATTTCTTATTTTTAAAATTGTTCGTATTTCTGTTAAAAAAAACCCTAAAATGTACACCTAACAGTGCCGTTGAAACGTATTTTTCTTAACAAAAACCTCTTGAACGATGAGAAATCTCTTGCTGCTCGTGCTTTTAGTGCTGCTCGTTTTCCTAACCCGCTACTGCCAAAGTTGTTGCGGTGTTTGGGGCAATTGCCCTCCAGAAAACACCAATGAACTCTGTGCAGACTCGCTCTATAAAGACAGTATTTATTGTCATCAAATCATCACTCAAGGAGCACAAAGTGCGGGTTTTAAAGCCAAATTGGACAGTTTAGGCTTTGTAAAGACCGATAGTTGCGATTGTGATGCTGATTTCGCTTTGTGGATCAGTGCCGCTCATACGGTTGTTGACTTGGTCAGTGCGCCGCCGAAAGAAAGTGCTGGTGGACGTGCAGGTGGTGTCGGTGGCGATATTTTTTGCGTCAATATTCCTTTAGCCTTTACGCCACGCATTATTAATAGAGACCAAGTGCGGCAAAACGATACCGTTAAATTCTCTAATCCCAACACTGCAACCGCTAATGTGGTGAAAATTGCCGTCATTGATTCTGGCGTTGATACGACAAATACGACTATCAAACCTTTTTTATGGCGGGACAAAAGCCCCCTCAATTCAGGTTGTGGGTCTTATCCACAAGTCAGTCTGTATGGCATTAATATGGTGGACAAAACCCAAGCACCTGTGGACTTAAACAATCACGGCACGCAATTAAATGCTATTTTGATTAACTTTTCAAAGTTATATCCCGAATTTGATTGGCAAAACGAAGCCTATTTCGGTAATAATGTCCGCTTAGAAATCATGAATGTTAAATTTACTGAGGGGGCAACGCTCAACGGATCGCTGTTCAAAGCCATCTGTGGTATGTATTATGCCATCAAAAAAGGCGCAAAAATTATCAATGTCAGTTGGGGATTTTATGCCGATGATGTGCCTAATATCTTAAAACCTGTTTTACAATTGGCACAAGACAGCAATGTGTTGATAGTGGCAGGTGCAGGGAATAGTAAAAGGGATATTGACAAACCGCGCGCTTTTTGGCCCGCCGCCTTTGCCCGCGATACCATGAGTTATTGGAACAATGCAGCTAAGAAAATTACAAATGTTATTTCCGTTGGTGGCTATAAAGTCAATGCCACAAATAACTTTGAAAACATTTCGGACACAACTAATTATGGTGCAAATTCCGTCAATATATTCGGTTTGGGTCAAGATGTATTGACCATTTTAGCACATCCAAGCGGACAAACAGCGCTCGGCGACGGCACTTCTTTTGCCACCGCTTTTGTGACTCGAACGGCTGCTATACTGAGGGGGGTAAAACCAGGCAAATCTGCCGCAGAAATCAAGCAATGTGTCATCAATACAGCAAAACCGCAAGGCACATCTATTGGAAATATAAAAAGCCATAATCATGCTGCGGCTATCCTTTGTAATTAGGTTTGACAAGGCTGTCTCAAAAAGCAACGTTCAAATTTCGCAAACAGAATTTTATTTCGGAACTCGTTCAATCTTAGGAAGATTTAAAATCTTCCTAAGATTAGACGCTCGAAAACCTTATAATATTCTGCATAGAAAAGCGAGTTTTCCCCTTGAGACAGCCTCATTTATTTTTAGATTCTGTAAATATCTCGTCATAGCTTAACAACCTTTCGGAAAGTTTTAAACTTTCCGAAAGGTGTTCCACAGAGGAATGTTTTCGAGTGCAACGAAATATTGACAGAATCTATTTTTATAAAAACCGCTCTCTACAATGATGTCATTAAAACGCCTTTTCCTAAAATATGCCTTGTTTTTGACCATAAATGCGCTGTTTTTCACCCAATGTCAAAAACAAGCAGAGCCATCGGTTACTCAACTCGATATATCAAAAACACGTGCAACTGCCGACAGTTTACGCCTCGAAGGGAATGACGTTCTCCTAACCGATTATTTAACTGCCCGTCAGTATTTCCAAAAGGCATTAGATATGTGTTTACCGCTTTTACCAAAAAGCGATACGTTGGTTCTTCGATTGTTCCATAATATAGGTGTCTCTTATTTTAATGCAGACAAATACCTATTGGCTTTGGCTTATTTTGATTCCGTAAGAGTCAATCAACCGCAAGAGCCGATTATGTGGTTACAAGTGCACAATGATACCAAAATAGGTCGGTGTTATTTAAAATTGGGTGATGTTGATTTAGCCAAATTGTATTTTCAAAACGCCAAGCAGTTTGCACCACTTTATCCTCAAACACGTTCTTTATTGCCTTATATTTTACTCGAATATGCCGAATGTCTGCGCCACGAAAAGAAGTTTCCAGAAGCCATTGTCGTCAGCCAACAAGCCATTGATTCCAGTTTTATGTTTCCAGAAAGGACTGTTGAGGACTCCCTGACTTATGCACACAGCCTTTTTGCTATGAGCAATATTTTAGCCGAAACATCGAACTTTCAAGGCGCAATGTTATACAGCAAAAAAGCCATAGCGATATACAAAGCAGTTCATTCTGACTACGATATTGCTCGGGCAACCATTAATTTAAGCGATTATTATCGCCTAACACACCAATATAAAGAAAGTGAAAAAGGCATTGCCGAAGCCCTTTCGATGATGAATCATTCGGAGGAAGACAACAAACGCATTATCGGTATCCTCTATGACACCCGTGGCAATATACGCGATGACCAAAACCGACATAAAGAGGCTTTAATGTACTATGATTCTGCTATTTTCTATCTTTCGCGCTTGAATGTATCGGATACCTTCATAGATTTATCAAAATTAGAAACCGAACAATACAAACGTCCTTACCTCATGGCGGCTTTGACGGATGCCGCTTTGTCACGTACAAAACTCCTTGAACAAAATGATAATGAGCAAAAACCCTACATTTCAGCCACTTATCAAGCCATTATCCGACTGACAGAAATGATTCGCCGAGACTATTTGAGTGAAGATGCCAAACTCAATTTGTCTGCCGATGTCAAACCCATTTTGGAAAAAGCTTTTGCTTTTAGCCGTTCTGCCAGTAATGGCGCAGAACAAGCGTTTATGATTTCTGAACAAAGTAAATCCATGACTTTATTGGAAGCCGTGCGGCTCAATAACCGTGATTTTTCCAATCGAGGCAATGCAAAAGCCTTAGAAGAAACGCAAAATCGTTTGGCAAACCTCAAAAAAGAAAGGATTGAAATTGAGAAAAAACGCGTCAATGTGTCGCCAAACAGTGCAGAATCAAGGCAATTGAATACCGATTTGACTCAAAATATTGCCGATGAACGTTCGGAACGCTTAAAATTTAATACCGCTATCGGTGCAACAATGGCAAATGATACGCTTGTATCTGTTGCCAATATTCAAAACAAATTGCTCGATTCTGACCAAGCTTTATTGGAGTATTTTATGCAAGGCGATTCGATTCTCAATATTTTTTGTTTGACACAAAACGACCCTATTCTGTTGAAAACCATTCATTTACCCAAAGACTTTGCGGCTATGCTCACATCTGTTTCAGCTGCCGCAACGCCTGATGGAATGCGTCAAAAAGGTGTTTGTGACAATGCTTATAAACTCTATCAATTGCTGATAGAAACCGTCGCCAATGAGAAAAAATTGCCAAATCGCTTGATTATCGTCGCCGAGTACCCCCTCAGTAATTTGCCCTTTGATGTCCTACTCACGCAGCCCGCAACAGATTACAACAAAGCCGTAGCCGATGGTTTTCCGCTAATTTTCAAATATGCTTTGAGTTATTCCTATTCCGCCAATTTGCTTTGGGAAATGCGTTTTTTGAATAAAAACAATGGACAAAAAGGCATTTCTGCCTTCGCCCCTGCTTTTCCTAAAAAAATGAATGCTGATAAAAGCTACATGAATTTGGCTTTGAAAAACTCTTTTCCATATCTAACAAGTTTGCAAAATGCCCAAGAAATCCAAAGTATTGGCAACGATGCCCAATTGTTCCTCAATGAAAAAGCAACAAAAGAAGCCTTCAAAGACGCTTGCAGTCACAGCAATGTGCTGCATATTGCGACGCATTGTATTGTCAATTACACCAATCCTGATTTCAATTATATTTCTTTTTCGCAAAACAATGACACACTCAATCGCAATGCCTTGTTTTATCTGAAAGACTTGTATGCCAATCCGATGCCCTTGGATTTAGCCGTTTTCAGTGCCTGTCAATCGGCAATTGGTAAGGAAATAAAAGGAGAAGCCCCCCTCAGTATGGCGCGCGGTTTGGCGTATGCAGGTGTCCGCAGTTTCATCACCACACAATGGTTTGTGAACACCGATAAAAATGCCGATTTCTACAAGTTTTTTTACGCTGCCTTAGCCAAAGGAACGCCGAAAGACGTGGCTCTACAAGAAGCAAAAAAACAATTCATCAACTATGCCGAAGGCAACAGCGACCCGTATTTTTGGGCAAGCATGATGCTCATTGGCAACACCGAACCGATTGATTTTCAAGGAAATAGAAATGATTTTTGGTGGGCAATTTTAGGATTAACGATTGTGGTAAGTGGGTTTTTATATTGGCGTAAACGTAAATAGAAACGTCATAAACGTCATAAACGTCGGCAGGGTTTAAAACCCTGCCGACGTTCGACTAAAAATATCAAAATACCTTAAACCACCGCATCGGTTGCAACAAAGCCGCCCTCAAATCTTTACACCGCTCTTGCACTTCACCTTTTGTTCCCGCCATTTTTGAAAGGCTGTCCAATGCCAAAATCGCTTCATTTTCATGATGATTCAAAGCCAATTGGGCTAAAATCTGATTGAAACGCAATTTACCAATATCACTCGTGACACTGAAATTTTTCAAAAAGGCTTGTTGTTCAATAACGGATGCAAACAACTTTTGAGCAGGGGCATATTGTTCCGTCCTCAAATCAGCATGAGCTGAATAATAATCAACCAAAACCAAGCGCAAACTGTCCGTTTCGGGAGAAAGTCCCCCCCTCAGTATATTCAGCTTTTCAAGCGCTTCTTCAGGCGTTTCAGTGAAATAAACGGTTGAAAGCTCCCTCAAAAAGTCCTCATTTGACAGGGTTGCTTCTGTTTTATTGCCTGCAACACGTGGGTCAGCAGGTTTAAAAGCATAAAGGCTGACCAATTCTGTTGCTGATTTTAAGGTATTGGCATAGCCAAAAACGCTCAACACAGCGACTAAACCCAAGAGACAAACGATGCCAAAAGGTGTTTTGACCCAATTTAAAAGGCGTTGCAAAAAACCCAATTCAGGCTTTGGTTCAGGCAGTTTGCCGATGCGTTGCCGCACATTGTCCGCTACGGCACGGATATAATTGTCTTGGGCATTTTCAGTCAAAGCCCGATTTGCCAGCCTATGCCAACGCACGGACTCTTGCAAATCGGCATCTTGACCAAGTGCCGTTTCAAACGCTTGTTTCTCCGTAGGCGAAAGGACACTGTCCAAATAAGCGTCAATTTGTTCATTATAGGCTTTATTTTCCATAACATTTCATCGTCTAAAAAAAAGGAAATTGATCTAAGTCTTCAAACTCACTGCGGTGTCGTTTCATCAAGTCAATCCACCGATTTTTCGCCAGCGTCGCCAGCGGTGGAATTGAATCAATGCCGATACCCCATTTTTTTGCTAAAAGCTCAGATTCTGATTTTAGTAATTCTTTTCGTTTGTCTTTGTCCGAATCCGCAAGCGGTGGTCGGAAGTATTTTAAATTCAGTATGTCTCTATCTCGCTCGTCCAATTGGCTAAGGTAATATTTTGACAGTTCAATCATGCGCACCATCGGGTCTTGCGGCTCGGTTTCAGGCATGTTTTCCATGCCTAAAACGGGCGAAACAAAGGTCATCGGTGCGGGTTTTGGGTTGTTTATCCCCCACTCTGCTGCTTCATTTCCTGCAAGAACATTTTCTTCATCCTCCTTTTTCGATTTCCGACCTTCCAACTTTTCCAACTCTTTGAAGCAAATATTGTGGCAAATCATACCAAAATAGTTGCCACCATGATGCACTTCTCCCCCCTTAGCCACTTGTTGCACAAACCGAATGACCGCTTCATGAAAAATGTCTTGCCATTCATGCGGTGGATTGAGTTTGCGCTCAAAATTTTTAAATCGGTGGTGCGCAATGCGCTGCCAATAACTATCAGCATACACCATTTCGATGGCTTTTTGCAAAGCCCCTACTTTAATGTGTTGAAGAAGTGTCGAGAAGTCTTGAGCCATTGTTGTAGATTCAGTGAAATCGGATTCATAAGGATAGTATGCTCGTTTAACGTTTTTTTAACGAACATCAAAGAAAAAAAATTTTAACGACTGTTTGGTATTGTTTTTAAAAAAAATGGAAAAAACTTCCCTAAATCCATTAAAAAAAATAACCACATGGGCACTACCCTTTTAAACAGCCAAACGATAAATTATAATCAATTTTTTTCCAACGCTTTAACAACCTTATACACAGTCTTTTATAGTCCGAGTTTCCATTATTCAGCATCCGAAAGGATGATTGAAGGGTGGAAATCGGATGTTTTACTGAGGGGTTCGCCCCCTCAGTATTTCGACCCTGTGTGGCACCTAAAAACCATTGACTTTTATTAAACCATTGTTTTTTGTGCGTTATTCAAATATATAACACACAAAATTCAAATTCTTTCATCTTAAAAAACCAAAAAAGCATGGCTTTCATTATCAAAGGAAACCTTTTAGGTTATCTATGCGACGACTGCTTCGAAGCCGTTTCCGAAGTTCAAATCCGTATTTACAGCCCAGAATCTGAGCGCGACATCACTGCCGCCGCTGTTGCTGCAACCAAAGACACTTTTCGCTCCTTGACTAAAAAGCAAGTTGAAGCAAAAAGTAACCGCCTCATCGCCGAAGGATTGACCGACAAAGCGGGCAATTTTGAGATTGCCATAGGTGGCAATTACACAGGTCGTGCCTTCGACATTGACTTTTATTGTGGCAATGTACCGCGTTTTCCGCCTAAACCCAAACTCAATTTAGAGCCTCGCCAATTCCATTTGACAACCGTTTTTCCGCAATGGCGACAAGTCGGTGGCATTAATCAAGCGGCGGCAGCTGGTGCAGAAGACTATATTTTCGGTTGGCAATATGCCTTGTCCACAAAAATATGGTGCTTCATTCGCGGCTACTATTTCGATGCGTGGACGATTTGCGGTCATTTGACCAATTGCCAAACCCAACAGCCATTGGAAGGTGTAGAAGTTTTTGCTTACGATGCCGACCTTTTTCAAGACGACAATTTGGGTTCAGCGACAACTGATGCGGCGGGGCATTTCAGAATTGACTATGCGTCTTCTGATTTCAGAAAAAACTTCTTGTTCCAACTCAATTTGGAAACGGATATTGATGCCCCGTTTTTCAGCAGCGGGCCCGATGTTTATTTCAAGGCATTTTACAATGGCACGCCTATTTTAGAAGAAACGTCTGCCAATCGCCGTAAAAATGTCGGTTATTGCTTGTGTGTCAACTTATGTTCAACTAAAAACATCGTTCCTGAAGGCGGCGGTAATTTGAGAAGTGCTTGGACGAGTATCGGTTTGGCGTTCAATATTCCAACAGGATCGATTCTCAATGACTTCGATACTGAGGGGTATGCAGGTACGGCAAAATATGGTTTCACAAGCACCATTCGCCTCACAGGTCAAGCACCGCACAAGCGCGCCAATGGCAATCATGTGGAGTACCGTTTCCTCGTGAGTCATGCAACGACGCCGAATGGTGGGGCTGCACCCGCTTTCGCTAATTTTACAAAAATTATTGGGGTGACTTCGGGTTTGTTTGCATCGTCTTTGGTGGGCAAATTGTCTCAATCTGTCTTTCCTTTTGCGACTTTGAATGTCAAATCACAACAAGCAGACTTCGATAGTGAGGGGTGGTTTGATGTCAATAAAGCCATTGAACGGACTTTGGCGGACAACAGTATTCCACTGTCAGACTTGCCAAATTGGGACTATATTGACGAAGACACGCTGTTGTCGCTCAATACAGCCGCTTTAACTACGGCACCTGATGTGCCAAACGGTGCAGCCACAGCAGGAAACCCAGTTCCCGTTGGCAATAGAATTGGCATTGAAAAAATAGCTATTCGTTTTGAAGTCCGTGAAGTTGTCAATAAAGCGACAAGCAGCTTTGTAACACTTTTAGGCAGTGGTCAAACACTCAATTCTATGGTTGTCAACAACAATCCAACGTTCTTTAAATGTGTGGTGGACGAATTGGTGACTTTGGGTGATTGTTCACCGCTTTCGGGCGATATTCATACGTCCTACACTGTCCATCATCCTTTGTTGAAAAACGTGTCTATCCATGTACGGAGCAATAGCAGTGTCATCAATAAGTATTTGAGCGATGGTTTTATCACTTTATCTAACAATACGAACAGTGCGGTCAATCATCGGAATACGGCAGCTTTGAAAATAAATGCTACGCCAAATGACCTTATCCGGTGCACTTATTTGTTGACCTACTCTGTGACACGCCGCCTACATACGGGCGACGATGCAGATTCTGCCAACCCACAAAACATCGTATTTTTCTATGAATAGATCTGAGTAAAACTGCGCAAATGCCTCCCTTTGTATCTGATACTGAGGGGGGCATTTTTAATTTTTCATAGCGTCCCAAAATTAATTTCACAAATTTTATTTTAATGATGTGGGGTAAAACGGACAAACCTTGTCTATATTGAGTTGGAAAACCAATTCAATTCTGCGATGGACAATTTACATAAAATAAAAATGGAAGAGAAGGATCTACATGTACCTACTTTGATTGGGTTATTCAAAACCCAAAACTTACCCCTCTCAATACCCCGAGTACTCAGGGTATTTTTACCAATAAACCTTATTTTCTAATCAGCACAATTAACGGGATGACACCAAGTCAACCTTTTAATCGCCTATTTCAGAATGAGAAATCAAAAATAGGGTAGGATAAAATTTAGCATTCACAAGGATTCGCCAAAAGGAGGCATTTATTGAAGACTTAAAACAAACGTAATTAGACTTTTTTGGGATACAATAGCTTTTTTATGTGGCACAGACACATGAACAGCGAAGCTGTATTTTATCTCACCCCCTCAGTATAAAATCAATTTTTAAGCATTTTCTAAAGAAAAATACAATGAAATTTACATTTTGCGCCTGTTTTCTAACACTTTTAACATGCACTGTCTATGGGCAAGCCCAATGGAAAGACCTCTTTAATGGCACTGATTTAAAAGGTTGGACAAAAAAGAATGGCAACGCCGAATATAAAATAAAGGACAAAACAATCATCGGAATTTCACAAATGAACACACCTAACACTTTTCTTTGCACAGACGAAACCTACGGCGATTTTGTCTTAGAAGTTGAGGTAAAAGTTGAAGTCGGCTTAAACTCGGGCATCCAAATCCGCAGCCTCAGCGACCCCTCAGTAATGAACGGTCGTGTGCACGGCTATCAAGTCGAAATTGACCCCGGTGGACGGGCTTGGAGTGGCGGTATTTATGACGAAGCCCGCAACGGTTGGCTCTATCCATTATCCATCAATCCAAAAGGACAAAAGGCGTTCAGAAATGGGCAATGGAACAAATACCACATCGAAGTCATTGGTTCGCACTTGAAAACATGGATAAATGGCATCCCTTGCGCCAATCTCCTTGACCCGCAAACGGCGCGCGGCTTAATTGCTTTGCAAGTACATCAAATCAAAAATGAAGCGCAAAACGGCTTAACAGTTCAATGGCGAAACATCAGAATTGCTACGGAAAACCTAAAAGAAGTCATTTGGCAAGGCGGCGATGAAGCACCCGAAGTCAGTTATCTAATCAATCAAATATCTGAAAACGAAAAAAGAACTGGCTGGCGATTGCTTTTTGATGGAAAATCAAACACAGGTTGGCATAAAATGGGCAGCGATGCTTTTCCAAAACAAGGTTGGGTCGTACAAGACGGTGTGCTGAAAATTTTAAATTCACATCAAGACAGCACTAAAAAAGGCGGCGACATCAGCACCAATGAAGTATTTTCAAACTTTGAATTGGAATTGGATTTTAATGTAACAACAGGTGCAAACAGTGGTGTCAAATACTTCGTTGTCGAAGATTCTAAGAAAAAATCAAGCGCAGCCTTAGGTCCTGAATTTCAAGTTTTAGATGATAAAGTACATCCTGATGCCAAAGCAGGTGTCAATGGCAACCGCACAACAGGCTCACTTTACGACCTCATTTCTGCTGAAAACCTATCAGAAGGCAGCAAAGATAAGCGCATGAATCCACCTGGCAAATGGAATAAATTGCGCATTGTCTCCAAAGATGGACACGTTGAACATTGGCTCAACAACCTTAAAGTGGTGGAATACGACCGTTTTTCACAAACTTATCGCAATTTGATTGCTAAAAGTAAATACAGTAAATATCCAGATTTTGGGCAAGCGGCATCAGGTCACATTGTGCTACAAGACCACAGCGATGAGGTGCATTATAGAAGTATAAAAATCAGAGAATTTTAGAGGTTGTTTTTAACACATATTCGCATAGGACAAATAGCTTTAAAAAAATACTATATGCCCTATGTGAATATGTATTGAACAAATTATTTAGGCATAACCAATTCTTTTTCAAAAGATTTAATGGCATCAATGCTTTCTTTCAATACCGCGCAATCAACCTTGGTCATAACGATATCTGGTTTGAGTTTGGTTTTATCTTTGGCAACCAATTTACCTTTTTTATCCACCAATTCACCTCGCATTTGTATGAGTTTATCGCCTTCCATTTTGAAATAAACTTCTTCTGCTTGGACGCTGCCTTCAATCATATAGACATAATCAGCGGTCAGCATGTCGTTCTCAATAACCCCATTTTTTAGAATGCCGTGAGCACCATCTTTTTCAAAAGGTGCCCAATCGAAGTAGCCGCTGACGAAAGGATTGAGTGTGGCGCGTGTTTCAATTTGACAAGAATGTTTGTCTTTACCGTTATAGACGTATTGATAACAAGTAAAAGTGCTACCACCAGCCATAGGCGGATTTAAAGTGTCAATAGCAGATTCTGAGGGTATAGCAGTTGTTGTTCCTTCGGCTTTTTTTTCAGTTGGGTTTTGGCAGCCCATAATCGCAAAAGCGGCGATAAAGAGGAATGATATTAGATTTTTCATTTAAAAATAATGATTGAGTGATAAAATTAGAAACATAAAGTTACATTTTTTTATTAACACCCGATGTAGTACCCCCCTCAGTATTTTTAACAAAAAGTAAAAGAAATGAAGAAAATGAAGCGTTATTTTGTCTATTTGATACTCATTTTTCAAGCGTTTACAGCGTTTTCTCAAAAAGTTAAGATTGAACCTGTTGACATGGTTTATCCGTTAGTGGATGCGGCAAACTCCCGTTGGTTCTTTTTCAACTCCGCTTCAAGACCGTTTGGCATGGTCAATTTAAGTCCCGACAATGCCATTGATGCGGATTGGAATGCCGGTTATCGCTACGAAAAAGACAGTATTAAGTGTTTCAGCCACATTCATGGTTGGCAATTGTCGGGTGTGCCTGTGCTGCCGACAACAGGTGATTTTAAAGGACATTTGGGTTCAAATGTCTATGGTTCTAAGTTTTCGCACACCAAAGAAGTGATAAAAGCGGGTTATCATAAAGTCGTTTTAGAGGCTTATAATATTACGGCAGAATTGACTTCAACAACCCGTGTAGGTTTTCACAAATACACGTTTCCGAAGTCAGCGCAAAGTCATATACTATTTGATTTTGCTACTTTTTTAGGACCTTCTGACACAGACAAAGGCTCTATCAAAAAGGTGAGCAATCAAGAGATTGAAGGCTATGCGGTTATGGGCAAAACAACCCGTCGTCCGAAAACAAACACGGTGTTTTTTGTCGCTCAATTTGACAAACCTTTTGATTCTTTCAAAGGTTGGCGCAATGGTCAATTAGAAGAAATTACAGATGCCATTGAAGGCGCAAAAGTCGGTGCTTATGTCAATTTCACAACACAAGCAGGCGAAGTGCGAAAGATGAAAGTCGCTATTTCTTACGTCAGCACAGAGCAAGCACGTTTGAATCTGACGACGGAATTACCGCATTGGAATTTTGAACAAACGGTAAAAGACAGCAGAGCCGATTGGAATAAATGGTTGAGCCGCATTGAAATTGAAGGCGGAACAACCGTTGAAAAACGCCGTTTTTACACCGATTTATACCATGCTTTGCAAGGCAGACGCATTATCTCTGATGCCAATGGCAAATACAGCGATATGACGGGCGCAGAACGCCGCATCGGTCAAATCCCATTAGATGAGAACGGAAAACCGAAGTTCAATCACCACAATTCAGATTCTTTTTGGGGCGCACAATGGACACTCAATACGCTTTGGCATTTGGTTTATCCTGAAGTTACGGAGTCGTTTGTCAACTCTATGGTGATGATGTACGATGATGGAGGCTTAATTCCACGCGGTCCCGCAGGCGGTAATTATACCTATGTGATGACGGGCGCAGCGACGACACCTTTTATTACGAGTGCATATTTGAAAGGCATTAGAGGGTTTGATATTGAAAAAGCCTACGAAGGATTGCGTAAAAATCATTTTCCAGGTGGCATGATGAGTAAGGCAGGCTATGAACACAATACTTTTAAAGGTGGCGGTGTTGAATATTACATCGAGCGTGGTTACGTGCCGCACCCCCTCAGTAATATCAAGTATGGTTTTCATCAAGACGGTTCAACGCAGACTTTGGAGTATGCCTATCAAGACTTTGCTTTAGCGCAAATGGCTAAAAAATTGGGCAAAATGGACGATTATGCCTTGTTTATGAAGCGTGCCGAGAATTATAGAAACATCTGGAATCCCGAATTGGGCTGGATGTGGAACAGAACATTGGATGGTAAATGGGCAGAACCTGTGGACATTTTGCGCTACGACAATGGTTGGGAAGAAGGCAATGCGGCACAATGGACGTGGTTTGTACCGCACGATGTGCAAGGTTTAATCAACCTCATGGGCAGCAGAGAGGCGTTTACAAAAAAGCTGAATGGCTCTTTTGAAAAAGCGCAAAAGCATGATTTTGTCTCTGGTAAATCTCACGACAAAGAAACATTGGAAGAATTGCGCCGCGTCTATATCAATTATGGCAATCAACCGAGCATTGAAACGGCTCATTTATTTAATTATTCAGGTGCGCCATGGCTCACACAGTATTGGACACGCCAAATTGTTGAAAAAGTATATAGCGACCTTTCGCCTAAATTAGGATACAGCGGCGACGAAGACCAAGGCTTAATGGGCAGTTTGTCCGTCCTCTTAAAGACAGGTATTTTTTCTGTCAATGGTGGCACAACGGCTGAACCGTTTTATGACATCAGCAGCCCGAGTTTTAATAAAATTACTTTTCATCTCAATCCTAAATATTATGCAGGCGGCACATTTACGATTGAAGCTAAAAATAACAGTGCTAAAAACTACTACATTCAATCGGCTCAATTGAATGGCAAAACCCTCGACCGCCCTTGGATTTTACATGAAACGCTTGTAAAAGGGGGTAAATTGACCTTGAATATGGGCGCACAACCGAATAAAGCATGGGGCAGTAAACCTGAACAAGCACCTGTGTCTATGTCTTCAAAATAATACAACTGCCATTACGTTCGGGGAATTTTGAAAATTCCCCGAACGTGTACCCCCTCAGTATTTCTCACAAAAAACGGCTTACATATCCATACAAAATGAAAAACAGCATCCTCATCTCTCTTTTCCTTCTAACTTCATACACTCTTTTTGCTCAAACGCAAACGTGGATAGATGCCATTGACGCGGGCGGCAGAGAAGTCTATATGCCCGCCGACAAATACAAATGGGATTGGGGGCAAGCCACGTTTTTAAACAGTCTCGTGCATCTCTATAATGAAAAGACGGGCGCAGAGAAGGACACCTATTTGACTTACATCAAGACCGCGATGGATGCGACATACGCCGTTGCCAATGGCAAACATCCAAACGCAGTGGCTTCTGGACACGGCATGGCTTTTCTAGCAAGGGTGACAAAAGAGGATAAATACCGCCAAAAAGCCTTAGATATTTATGCAGATTACTTGACAACACCACGTGCAGCCAACGGTGGCGTGTCGCATCGCACTGAAACCGTTGAATTGTGGGATGATACGGTTTATATGTTGAGCATGTTTTTATTGGAAATGTATCGCTTGACAGGCGATGAAAAATACATTGATGATTTTGCTGTTCAAGTCAAAGCGCACAGTGACGCATTGGTGGATAAAAAAACAGGTTTATGGGTACATGGCTGGGATGCCGACAATGCCGATTACGACGACAAATGCAGTATCGTCGGCTGGCCAGATAAAGTTACTCGCAAAAGCAGTGAGATTTGGGGGCGTGCCAATGGCTGGATAACAATGGCTTTGGCAGATGCTTTATACACCATTCCGAAATCGTCAAAACATTGGAAACCACTTGAAAAAGAATTCAAAAACGTTTTAAAAAGCCTGCCCGATTTGCAGAATAAAACAACAGGTCATTGGTATCAACTCTTGATTTATCCCGATGACAAAGACAATTTCCAAGAAAGCTCTTGTACCGCTATGTTTTCATACTCGATGGCAATGGGTATTAAAATGAAAATTTTAAGTAAAAAGAAATATCAACCCATCATTGACCGAGCGTATCAAGGCTTGAAAAAACTCAGCACTGAAACAGTTGAGGGTAAATACCTCACACCTTCACAAGTCTGCGGCGGCACCTGTATTGGTGGCAAAGAGTATTATTACAAACGGAAAATCGTAACGGGAACGGGTTTTGGCATTGGGTCTTTTATTCTATTCGGGATTGAGTATGATAAAATGAATAAATAACTAACGTCGGCAGGGTTTCAAACCCTGCCGACGTTTTGTCGGTATCAAATAACACATATTTCATTGATTTACAACCATATAACATGAAAAGAAGAG
>JAYVFS010000224.1:0-30761 GCA_043772905.1 Saprospiraceae bacterium
TTTTTTAACAAAGCCAACCATGCTTATTTCCACTAAATAGTTGCCAATAGCAGCATTTTGAATCGCAAAGCCACCGTCTTCTCTGGCAATATCGCCTTTTACGAAAGAAGAATCTTTGGCATTGAGGAGTAAAACATTGGCATAAGGCAAGGCTTTACCTGCATTATCGGCGACTTTACCGATGATTTGCGCTTGTGCCAAAAGGGTTGACTGAACAATAAACAAAGCTGAAAGGGTAAGTACCCATGATTGAATGACTGTTTTCATTTTAATTATGATTTTTAATTGAATAGTTTTAATAAAAATGGGGGTTTATACTGAGGGGGTGTACAACTTTCTGAAAGTTGTACACCCAATAGTTTTCTACTTCTTCGCCGTCGCATCAGGCGGTGTTAACTTGAATCCCAATTGTGTCAAGATATACTGACTGTCATAGTAAACACGCGAGGAGACTATCTTGCCATCAGCGATACGTGATGTGGTTTGATACGGAAATTTAATCGTCTTTCCATCTTGTGTAAAGCTGTAATCGCCCCATTGAGAGACCCAATTGCCCGCTAAATTGCCTTGCGTCACCTTAAAAGTTTGTTGAACAAAATTCATTTTGCGGTCAGTTGAAGTTTTAAAAGCGCTTTCTATCCAACCTTGGACATATTTCTCGCCCGTACTTGAATCTACTGGGCTGGGACCATACATCATCGCTTTGTCGGATAAGAGGCTCTTCATTTTGGCAGCATCGCCCGCAGCAATAGCATTTGAAAAGTCTGCGATGACTTTCATATCGGCTTCGGCATTTGGGTTGTCAACGACCAAGTCTTTGTAAGTGGGCGTTTGAGCAAAGCTCATGGATGCGAACAAAAAGTAAAGGATTCCTGTGGTCACGGCTTTGGCTGCACGACCTAAAAGATTGTTTTTCATTAGATTATTGATTTAAAAAGAATTAAAAAATTGTTTTTATAGAAAATATTTCTGAATCCCGAAACCTCGGGACTGAGGGGTCTTTTTTTAAGTGCTGTGTCTATTGCGGATGGATGAGGCTATTCATTTTGATTTTCTGACAGTGATACAGGCGTAATAATTATTCTCTTTTGATTTTATATGACGATATGAATCCTTGATATTCCAAAACCAAATGTGAAAGAACTAACAGCCATCTTGGTTGTATGAACCGTATATTTCTATTTGACCTTTATTAAGTCATTGATAGGACAAAAGTGAAGGTCTTGATAAAGAAAGGCTTGGACAAATCGGACACAAATAGGAGTAATCACGCATTTAAGGAAAACAATAGCACGTTTTTTTGTCTTTTTAACACAGAGCCACATAGTGTACATAGTTTTTTAATTAAAAAAGAAAAAAAAACTATGTGCGCTATGTGGCTCTGTGTTAAAGAACAAAAATCTCATGTTTCTATGTCACTGGATTTTCTTCGCGCCACACTTGCGGCGTTACGCCAAATGCTTGTTTAAACGCACGACTGAAGTAAGCAGGGTCATTAAAACCACAGTCATAAGCGATTGCCGAAATACTGTAACCTGAATGTTGGAGCATTTCTTTAGATTTCATCAAACGGACTGTCCTTATAAAACTATTGGCTGTCAAACCCGTCAAAGCAGTCAGTTTGCGGTTAACTTGTGATGGACTCAAAGCTAAAGAACGTCCGAGTTTTTCGACATCTAAATCATAATCAGATAAATGCGATTCAATGTTTGTTTTCACTTTTAGGACAAAAGCGTTGTCGAAACTGTTGATGAGCAGTGCTTCTTTCTCCGCCGCTAAGACTTTAGAATCTTTGTCACCCCCCTCAGTACCCCCAGCCCCTGAAGGGGAGTTTGCGCTCATAACAGTTGATAGATAATACTGTTGCAATTTCAGCCGCAGTTCCAATAGTTTTTTGATACGTAACAATAACTCATCTTTATTAAAGGGTTTCATCAAATAAGCGTCTGCACCGCGTTCCAATCCGTTCAACTTGCTGTCCATATCGGCTTTGGCAGTCAGCATAATGATGGGAATATGGCTTGTGCGTTCATCATTTTTCAATGTTTTACACACATCAAAACCGTTTTTAAATGGCATCATCACATCTAAAACGATGAGGTCGGGCGTGGTATCAAAAGCAATCTCTTCACATTCCTGTCCATCTTTGGCAATAATCAAACGATAATCGGTTGCCAAACACGAAGCGATATAAGCGCGCACATCGGCATTGTCATCGGCAATTAAAACAAGCGGTTTTTCCTTAAAAGAATCTTCATGGTTAATGGTAATGTTTTGTTCTTCAATGGAAATAGGGTTTTTATCAAAAGAAATAGGCTGTTCTACCGCTATTTGTGGTTCTTTTTGTATCTCTGATACGTTTCGTATCGGTAAAGTCACCTCAAATTCTGTTCCTTTATTAAGTTCACTTTTAACAGAAATAGTACCTTCCAGCAGTTTGACCAATTCATAAGTCAATGCCAAACCAATACCTGTGCCTTCATGCGTATGCGCTTCGTCTACTTGATAGAAACGGTCAAAAATGAACGGCAAATCTGTTTCAGAAATACCAATGCCCGTATCTTTTATTTTCAGCACAAGCACGTTGTTTTTAGTGCCAACCGACACGTATACATAACCACCTTTTGTCGTGAATTTGACCGCATTCGACAACAGATTGGAAACGATTTGCTGCAAACGCATTTCTTCATAATCCATCATTAAATGCTCTAAATCGGTCAGAAAAAGAAGCCGCACGTCTTTTTTCTCTCCCAAAGAGTGAAAACTTTCCGTTATGTAGCGCAAGTAATTCACCACATCGCCTTGTTGATAATGGAGCGACAATTTTCCACTTTCCAATTTGCTCAAATCCAGCATTTGATTGACGAGATTGAGCAAATTTTGTCCATTGCGCACAATCATTTTCAAACCATCCGCCAAATATTCTTTGGGTTTGTCCATTATCTGATGCGCCATGCCGAGAATAACCGTCAAAGGTGTGCGAAACTCATGCGTGATATTGGTATAAAGTTTGGTTTTGACCGCATCCAATTCTTGCAAACGCAAAGCACCGAGTGAAGCCATTTTTTCTTTTTCGATGAGTTGGGTTTGAGTGGCTTTGAGGATTCGGTTTTTATGTTCTAACTCGGCTGTGCGTTCTGTTACTTGTTTTTCAAGCGTTTCATTTTGAGTCGCGAGTATCTGTTGTTTTTCTTGTTCGTGTTCAATCGCTTCGTTCTTCAATTGGTCATTTTCTACCAATTGTTTGCTCAAGGCTTTATTGATTTCATTGCCTTCAATACCCATAAAAAGCGATAAACCGACGGGTAGAGCAATAAGTCCTAAATTAACAACCACAGCGAGCAAATAAGGTGAAATACCGTATTTCAAAACATGTTCACCATTAGGTGAAATGGAGTAGTTCAAAACGAGTACCGCTAACATTAAGCATATTAAACCCAAGAGGGCAAGCATAATGGCAACACCCAATACCAAAAAGCCTTTAATGCCTTTTTTTAAACCTATTCTGGTCAGTCGAAACATAACAAAAAAACCAAAGATATAGACAGTTAAGACTAAAACAGGTTCCCAAGGGAAACCATAAGTAAAACTGGGTACGAACATGGCAACAAGTTGAAGAACAATTAAAGCATAGTAATAAATATCTAAACGCACTTTTGCCATTCGATAAAAAGCATTATACATACATATTGACCCAAGACCATTGACCCAGATGGCGAGATTCATATTAAAATAACGGTATTCAACTGAAAATTGGTTTTGCCCAATAATTTTAAAAATAAAGTTAAGTGCAAATGTCAAAAAACACATTGCTAAAATGAGATGCGTTTTATTGCTTCTTTGATATAAATAAAAAGCCAAGTGAAGAACAAAAAGCATAAAGAAAATACCGATTTTAAAAATGTCTAAGCCTATATAATAGATAAGAAATTCTCTTTGGGCATTGAGTGATGGCACTAAATTCAGAATTGTTGCATTAAATAAATGATTCTTTGTCTTGGAATAAATGTTTGTATAACGGATATAAGGCTGCAACGCATACCTCACTGCCAAGTGGTATTCTCCAACAGAATCGGCAGGAAAGTGAATTGGAATCTCTAAAGGGTCATAAGCTTTTACTTTTGTAGAATCTGTATCAAAATGCCCAAATTGGTGAATTAAATGCCCATTTAAATAAATTTCGGATGCGCCAGCTTGATTGATAGCGATACCAAGCGGATTGGGCAGTTTGTTTTTTACTTCAAAATCAAGTCTTAACCATTTTATTTGGGCATTGAATATTTGGGGCAATGCCGCAATGTCCTTTGTTGGGTCAATAGGTGTCCAAGTCGAATCATCAAAATCCGCTTTAGCAAAATCAGGGTTATCGCCTGAATGAAACTTCCAGCCTTTATCCAACAGCACCCCCTCAGTAGAAAGACTGTCAATACGGAAAGGTTCGCTTTTTTGAGCAAAAGTATTTAAAGAAAAAAAAAGCAGAAAGAGTGTTAGTTGTTTCATGATTCATTGGTTTTAAATTTTATACAAAATTGCCGAAAATCTTGGAGAAAGACTTGGAAAAATCATATAGCTATAGGAAAAATCACGCATCTACACAAGATATTTACCCCCCCTCAGTCATCACCGCTTTGTCGGATAAGAGGCTCTTCATTTTGTCCCCATCACCAGCCGCAAGAGCATTTGAAAAGTCTGCCATGACTTTCATATCGGCTTCGGCATTTGGGTTGTCAACGACCATGTCTTTATAAACGGGCGTTTGGGCATGAACAGTTACAGCCAAAGCTGTGAACACAAGTGCTGCTAAAAGCAGACGAAACGACATCATTGTTTTCATAATAGTTGAATTTTTTAATTTAAAAATTTAAGAAATTTATAGAAAAGATACGTGATACCTGAAGGGGTGTCAAAACCGTATGATATGAGACTTTTTAGAATAGTTCACTTTTGATCTTTTCGTTTTTAGGCGAGCCTCGATATAAGTCCAATGCTTCTTCTGCTATTTTGCTTTTTGGTCATTATTATACATTTCGCGGATGCAGACATATTTACCGTCCCGTTTTTCAAACAAAGCCATGTATTTGCCAGTCGTGGCTTTTCCAGCCGCATCTGTAATGGTTGATTTCCCAATTTCCAACACTTGTTTGCCTTCTGAAAACACCTCTGTGGTTTCAAAAATATAAGTTTGAGCCCCTTTATTCATAGCGAATTGTTCTTCTTGATATTCCTGAATGGCTGCTTTGCCCATCAGTGTTGGCGCATTATTAGGCATAGAAATGGCATCATCGGCGTAAATAGACATGACAGCAGAAACGTCCTTCTTTTTCAAGGCATCTGCCCAACTGGTTTCAATGGCTTGGATGTCGCTTTTTGTTTGAGCCATATCTGGTTTAGTGGCTTGGATGTCGCTTTTTGTTTGAGCCATATCTGGTTTAGTGGCTATGGCAGTCTCTGCCTTTGGCGGTGCAGGTGGTTGGCAGGATGCAAATAGTAGCATACATGCTAAAAGAGTGCTGAATAGATTTGTTAATTTCATTTTTTAAAGATTTTTTATTGTTTTTGAATGAAAATCAGGTGGATACTGAGGGGGGGGTGAGAGTGACGGCGTGACTTGGAGTCACGCCGTCACTGAATATTATCGCACAAAATCAATCAACTCCCACAATTCTTGATTGACCAAGTCTCTCGATTCATTGATGCGTTTTTCAAAATAAGCCATGCTCATCTTGGGATGTACTTTTTCTAAGGTTTTGCTGTAACTGCCACTGGTATTCATGTCAGACCATTTATTGAAAAAATCTGTTGTGACAAAATCGAAAGGCTGATTGCTGCCACCTATCACACGTCCATAAAGCCCCCAAGCTGACCGATTGCCTGTTTTCATCATTTCGACGTGCATCGGTTTGACCAATTGGGTTTCCATGTTCATATATTCCTCCGTCATACCCTCTTTGACTTTCATGTAGTTGACCATTTGATACTTGGCGGGTGTGGTGTTTTTAGGGTCTGCTGCCACAAAATCGGCACCATAAAACAAGGTACTTGTCGTGAGGTCACGCAACTTACCTGTCCCGTTTGCCACAGCGAGTTGTTCTTTTGTTAGAAATTTCTCTGCCCCACCGGCTAACATCGTACCATAAGGGTTTTCGAGTTTGTTCCAACCTTGAACGAGGGTAACAGTGACGTAATCGTAAGGCGCACTTGCACCCGACGGAGACCGCACGGCATAAAGATTCCATCCTGTTATAAGTCCTTGTTTGATGCGCTCTTGGTGAATGCGTTTCCAAACCTCCCGTTCGGCTTTGACGTATTCGTCAGTTTTGCCAGGGGCGGATTTCATGGTTTCGACGATGAAAAAGGTTTGTTCAGTGTTTTGTCCGATAATCATAAAGCTGCTCATTAGTAAGGCAGCGAGTAGTAGTAGAGATTTTACTGTTTTCATTGTGTAAAATTTAAAAGTGAAATAAATAAAGATGTAAAAAAATGGGGCTTTATGTTGAAAGAATAAAACGTCTTAGAGTAGGATTAGTAAGGTTTCCACAGTGATTTGATTTTTTGTCTGTCATACAGGTCGTTGATTGTCTTCAATCATCAATACCGTAAAGTCGGTAGTTTTTCAACAAAAAACAAGTCGTTGAGGACGAAAGGGTGATTTTACTGTCCGAAGCAAGGGGATTTTTGTCCGAAGGATTTTTTATTTTGTGTTTAGAAAATACAGAAGGGGACAACACAACATGTTTTGCCCCCTCTTATTTTTATTCAAACAATCATTGTTTAATCCAATTTCGGCTTCTTAAACGCCAAAGAAACAATCGTCCCATTATTGATTTCATAAGTCAGTTGCCCATCTAATTGTTTGGTCAAAAGGTTAATTAATTGTGTACCAAAACCTGTGCCTTTTGCTTTTCCAGTAACAGGTTTTCCAATACCGTCGTCTGATATTTTCAACAAAATACCTCCCTCAGTATTTTGCTCATTCATACTGATTTTTATTGTGCCTTTGTCTTTGTTTTCAAAAGCATACTTCAAGGAATTGGTTATTAACTCATTGGTAATCAATCCAATAGAAATAGCTGTGTCCACATCTAAAACCAATTTAGGCATATCACATTCCACTTTGATACGCCCTTCGGCATTGAAAGAGTCGAGTATGCTTTCGCTCAAATTGATAAAATAATCCTGCATTTCTATCGCCGCTAAATGCTCACCTTGATACAGTTTTTGATGAATAATACCCATCGAATGTACCCGATTTTGGCTTGCCAACATAGCTGCTTGTACTGAGGGGTCGTCAATTTGGGCTGTTTGCAATTGCAAAAGGCTCGAAACGATTTCCAGATTGTTTTTGACGCGGTGGTGGATTTCTTTCAAGAGTAATTCGTTTTCTGCATTTTTGGCAGACAGCAACACTTGTGCCGCCGTGAGTTCCTCCAAAGATTGATTTAAGTCAGCTGTGCGATTCGCGACTTCTTTTTCCATTGATGAGAAAAGCGTTCCGTATTGGCTCGTGATATAAACGGTTAGCCCAACAGGAAAACATAAAAACAATAAAATGAGGTCAATATAAAACTGTTCCGTCGTCAATGTGATGACAGAGGTGGCGTACAACCTATCAATAAGCAAAAAAATGGTTGTACCAATCGCACCTATTGTGATATAATGTACGCCCGGTTTTTTAGTTTTTATGGCTCGATACATCGCAAAACCAATAGATAACAGAACAATAACAATAAAAATAGAATCGCAAACGATGATGGGGATGATAGGGAAAAAATAAATAAAACCCCTTATCACAGCCAACAAAACCAAGTATTTGCTCCATTCCAATCCCTTCAAACGGAGCATGAGCGAAATGGTGTAGGGCAATAAAACCAAGCCCAAACCAAAAGCTGTCGAATTGAAGAAACCTCGAATGATGGAAAACAAAAACCCATTAAGCGGCAGGAACAACTGCGTATAATTGGTAATCGCAGACAGCAAAAAGAAGCCAATCACGAGGGATATGTACAAATTAGAAACATCTTTCGGAAATTTGAAAAGCAACAACAAATGAAGCAACAGCAACAACAGCAGTAAGGCAGTAATGATGGACAGAGAGGCGATCGCATAAGCTTGATTGTTTTCAGCCTCTTCCGCTTTAGTGGTATTGGCAAAAGCGATACTAAAACCGAGTTTTTGGGCATTGTGCTTGAGTAACGCTAAATTTCTTTTTGCTTGATGATTGGCGTAGCGCACAGCTAATACATGGGTGTCTCGTGGAGCGATTTGTATGGGTTTATCCAAAGAATAGCGGGGTATAAAGTTTATTTCTTTTTCGCTTTCACTTGAAAAAACGCCATAATCAGTTAGTTTTTTGCCATCTAAATAGACTTCCGCAGCACCCCAACCCCGAAAATACAAGTGTGAAATCTGTTTGTAAAGCGCCGAATCTGCCGTAAATTGAAGCCGCCACCAGCCGTAACCCTGCCACAAGCTATCGGGCATTTCTTCGGCAGACAATCCTTCGGGGGCAATATTAGACCAGCCCGAATCATCGAAATTGGGTTCTGCCCACCGCATATCGTCGCCTTGTTGATATTTCCATGCATCTTTAAATTTTAAAGATATGTAACCACTTTTACCCACCATCTGTGAAGTCAGATGTGGTATTTGTTGGTTTTGAGCCTCTGATACTGAGGGGGGTGTTAATAGGAAAAAAAGTAAAAAGCTAAGGGAAAGAGTCGCTCTCATATTGTTTAAATTTATAAGAAATTATCCATTACCTCAAATCGTCTGAATCCGTTTCAACAGCTCATCACGCAAGGAATTACTGAGGGGTACGGCTTTGTGGGCAACGATAACATGATTTTCTGCCACTTCGTCAATCTGCATCAAGTTGACCATAAAAGACCGATGTACCCGTATGAAATGACGTGTCGGCAGCTTTTCTTCCATGATTTTCAAGGTGGTTGAAAGAAGATACTCCTTGTTTTTGGTAAAAATACGGCAATAGTTGCGTTCCGCTTCGATGTACAATATTTCCTCGATATACAATTTGACCATCTTTTCTTTATGCCGTACAAAAATGCGGTCGCTTAAAATAAAAGGCATGTCATCTGTTGGGTCTTCGGCAGCAACAGATTTTTTATTTTCAGCTATTCGACTGATAGCCAATTCAATAGCCCTTTGTAAATCTATATTTTTAATAGGTTTAGCAATAAAAGCATAAGGGCGCGTTTCTTTGGCGCGGTTGAAAGTGGCTTCGTCCGCATTGGCAGTGACGTAAATGATAGGTACATCGGCTATTTTCTGCATGGCTTGGGCGGTTTCGATGCCGTCAAGCGTACCTTTGAGGTTGATGTCGAGCAAAACAATATCAGGTTTGTTTTCTTCGACGTGCATTATCGCTTCTTCGCCGCGTGGCACGATGCCTGTGACTTCATAACCGAGTAAAGTCAATTGCATCGAGATCTTGGCACCGATAATCATATCGTCTTCAACAATGAGTATTTTTATAGATGTGTCCATTTTATTAGTTTATAGTTGATAACGGATAACGGATAGTTGATAACGGATAGTTGATAACGGATAATTAAAGTATGTAAAGTATTGAATGTTAGATATTTGTATGAAATCACTTACTATAAACTATTCATTATCCATTATCCAATATCCATTATCCAATATCCATTATCCATTATCCATTATCCATTATCTAAGTTTTTTGAATTTTACAGAAATAATCGTTCCATCAGTCACATCTTGTTGGATTGTGCCGTCGAGTTGCCTTGTCAGTAATGTCACCAATTGAGTCCCAAAACCTGTTCCTTGTGGTTGTCCATTCAGCGGTTTGCCAATGCCGTTGTCCGCAATCCGCAATTGTAAACGGTCTTCACCCATATCGTTTAAACTCAATGTAACTATCCCTTTTTGTCCTTTTGGAAAAGCATATTTCAAAGAATTGGTCAATAACTCATTGACAATCAAGCCAATAGGCACAGCCGTGTCCACGTCTAATTCAATTTCATTCATAGAATATTCAACCGTTACACGTTCGGTGGCATTGTAGGAATCTAGAATATTTTCACTCAAATTGACAAAATAGTTTTTCATTTCTATAAACGCCAATTGTTCGCCTTGATACAGTTTTTGGTGCAAAATACCCATCGAATTGACCCTGTTTTGGCTCGACAACATAGCATCTTGAATATCCGGGTCGTCAATTTGTGCCGATTGTAAAGCCAATAAACTGGACACCACTTCAAGGTTGTTTTTAACGCGGTGGTGAATTTCTTTGAGTAGCAGTTCATTTTCAGCATTACGCTTGTCGAGTTGTTTGTTTTTGTTTTCTAAATCACTGTTCAAAACTTCCAATTTACGACTTGTGCGTTTGTTATTGCGAAAATTCCAATAAAGACCAACCAAAATGAATACCAACAAACCAACTACACCATACGTGAGGCGTTGCAGGTTTTTCTGCTGCTGCAATGATTGTTGTTGTGTCAAAATCGTCGCTTCTTTCTGTGCGACTTCAAATTGGGTTTGAAACTCTGCCATTCTACGGTCAGCTTCGGCAGTGAAAACGTCGTCTTTTAGTTCGTCATATTTCAAAAAAGCGGTGTGTGCATTTTCAAAATTACCTGTTGCCGCATAGGCTGTGCCTAATTCCTTATAGGCTTGTTGCAAATAATATTTGTCGCCAAACTTGTCGGTAGCGACATTCAAGCACGTTTTGATGCTTTCAATCGCTTCCACTGGGCGTTTTGTCAAGTTCTGTACCTTAGCAACAGACAGCCACGACCGCATGTGTAAGAAATTGTTGTCCAATAGTTTAGCATATTTGATGGCACTTTTCGACGCTTCTTCTGCCTTTTTGTATTCTTTTAAAAGCGCATATAAATCAATCAAAGAAATATAGGCATCAGCAAGGTTGTTGTAAAAACCATATTGTTCACTCATGTCAATCGCTTTTTGAAAATAAAGCAAAGCATTGTTGTAATCCTTCAAATCTAAATAATTATTGCCGATGAGATAGAGCGTAAAACTATAATCCATGTCTTTGATACCCCTCAGTATAAAAGCCGATTCAGAGCGCAAACCGTATTCCAAACCTTGTTCAAACTTCGATTGTTTCCACAATAAACCACTTAAATCGCTGTAAGCCAAGGCAATAGCCTTTTGGTCATTCAGTTCTTCGCCCAATTTAAGCGACTCCAACGCATAATCGGTTGCTTTGCTCAACAAGCCGCGTCGTTCCATGACATAACCCAACTCGGTATTCAGCAACGGCAAATCCTTTTTCCATACCTGACTTTTGGCTTGCTCTAAAACCAAATAGGCAGAGTCCAAATGTTCGGCACGCAGCAAAATAGCCCCTTGCGTAATTTTCAGTTTACCTTGCCAACGTTCATTTTTCAATTGACTCGCCACTGCCAAACCTTGATGCGTAAAACTCAATGCTTTATCGAGGTTGCGGGTATGCCAATAATACGCCAAGTCATTGATGAGCGCCAGGCGAAGCGTATCGTCCTTTGCTTGATAAAATGTTTTTTCTAAAATGGTGAGGTAAGAAGTATCGAAATTGTCGGTTTGGTCAAAAACAGAAACATAAACAGGCGTTCGATTGAAGTCAACTATTTGACCCAAACAGAAAAAAGGAGACGAAATTAGTAGGGAAAGGATTAGTATTAGACTGTTTTTTCTCATATTATACTACTGTTATGTCATTTGTGCGATTGTCATTATTGGTTTTAATACTGTTGAAATGTTCTTCAACAAAGATAATTCAAATAAACAAACGGCAAAATGAAAAGACTTATTTATTATTATCATTTTTGAGGGAATGACTATGGTTAATGAAAGTACATGCTTACCTTAACAGCCTGTATTTTTCAACTTGTTTCGCTCATTTAATTATCAATAAAATGAAAGCCTTTACTCAATGTCATGCGGGTGCCGTTGCTACTTATATCTGGTAGCATACTGATCCAAAGGATTCCTTAGTAAATGATGAATTATAAATGATGAATTTTTAGGCATTGATTTACAATGCTTTATAATTCAAAATGGTAGATTTTATTTCACTCATTTTACTTAGGAAGGGGCATAAAACAATAAAATTTAAATTCAAATCAAGTATAAAAATGAACAATAAAGCCTATTCGCATTTAGCTATTTGTATGCTATTTACCTGCTTTTTCGAGTTGAAAGCGCAATCTTTTCTCAACAACAAAGTGATTGCTCATCGTGGTGCGTGGAAAAATACAGGGGCACCGCAAAACTCCATCGCTTCCCTACAACATGCGATGCGATTGGGCTGCACGGGCTCAGAATTTGATGTTCGAATGACCAAAGATGAGGTGCTTGTCATCAATCACGACCCGCATTATGAAGGTATGGATATTGAAAAAACCCATTATGCAGACCTCTTAAAAAAGCCTTTGAATAATGGCGAACCGATTCCAACGCTAAAAAAATACTTGGAAGAAGGAATGAAACAGCATAAAACGCTGTTGATTACCGAAATCAAACCTTCGCCAACAGGCAAAGAACGCTCTTTGCTGTTGACTCAAAAAGTGGTGGACATGGTACGCCAAATGAAGGCGCAGGAGTGGGTCGTGTATATCAGTTTTGATTATGACATTCTGAAAAAAGTCCATGAATTGGATAAAAACGCCAAAACGCAATATTTGAATGGCGGTAAGACAGCGCAACAACTAAAAACGGACGGCATTACAGGCGCAGATTATCACTTCAGTGTTTTTCAAAAAAATGAAGCATGGTTGCCCAATGCTCAAAAAATAGGCGTGGTGACCAATGCTTGGACGGCGAATGATACCTTATTGATGGATTATTTGCTCATCAGAAATATTGATTTTTTGACGACTGATGAGCCTGAAAAAGCCATAAAAAAGGTTGCTCATTTCTCTAATACCAAGTGGAAACTGGCGTGGAGCGATGAATTTAACTACACAGGCTTGCCCGACACGACAAAATGGAGATATGATGTTGGTGGCAATGGTTGGGGTAACAATGAATTGCAATATTATACAAAGGCGGATACCAATAATGCAATGGTAAGAAATGGCGTATTGTCCATCATTGCCCACAAGGAAAAGGTTGAAAAAAAGGATTATACCTCAGCACGTTTGGTCACAAAAGGCAAAGCCGATTGGACGTATGGACGCATAGAAATACGGGCAAAGCTGCCAAAAGGACGTGGCACATGGCCCGCAGGTTGGATGTTGGGCAGCAATATCAAAGAAGCGGGCTGGCCTCTTTGTGGCGAAATTGACATCATGGAACATGTGGGCTATGACCCCGATACGATTGTCGGTTCTATCCATACCAAAGCCTACAACCATGTGAAAGGGACGCAGAAAACGAAGCACCTTTTTATCAAAAATCCTTATACTGAATTTCATACTTACAGCATCGAGTGGACGGCTGAAAGAATGGACTTTTTGTTAGATGACAAGGTCTATCTAAGCGTCGAGAATGAGCATAAAACAAGCGCAGAATGGCCTTTTGATGCGCCGCAGTATCTATTATTGAATCTCGCTGTGGGTGGCAATTGGGGTGGCAAAAAAGGTGTTGATGACACTATTTTCCCTGTGACGATGGAAGTGGATTATGTACGGGTGTTTCAGTGATTTAGAGACAAAATATAGGTATTTGAAGCGGTCAAGTGTAATATTATTCGCAAAATATTATATTGAATCGAGTACCATGTTCGGGGAACTTTGAAAGTTCCCCGAACATAAACCCCTTCTTCCAAAATATAATTCGGTACATGATACGAAGAAATATTTTTTATAAAACAGTATTTTTATAAAGTATCCCCCCTCAATAAACAAGTAGTTTATTTCTTTTTCAAGCTCGATTCTCGAATCAACAACTCCGATTTGAGAATGATTTTATGGGTATCAAAAATGCTGCTCACGCCTTGAAGATGATTGATAAGATTAGTAGCCGCAATTTCACCCATTCTGAAGGCGGGATAATTGACCGTTGTAAGGTTCGGTTCAGTTAAGCGGGAAACGGGGTCGTTATTGAAACCTGTAATAGCCATATCTTCGGGAATTCTGATACCATTTTGTTTCAAAACTTGCATACAGCTCGCCGCACAAATATCGTTGGCAGAAAAAATACCATCGGGCATGTTTTCCATTTTCAAAATGGTTTCGGCTGCTTGAATACCTGCTCCCTCTGTCAATTCGCCTTCGATGAGTAAATCATCTGAAAATGCAATGCTCGCCTCTGTTAGGGCTTTTTGATAGCCTTCAAACCTATCCTTATAAACATTCCGTTTCTGATTGCCTGAGATGTGGACAATACGCGTGCAGCCTTGTTCAATCAGGTGTTGGGTTAGTTCATATCCACTTTTGAAGTTGTCAATCACGACGCTTGGGATATCATCGCTTTCTATAATGCGGTCAAAAAAAATGAGAGGAATTTTTTTCTTGATGAATTTGTCGAAGTGTTTCGTATTGTCTGTGTCGTAAGCAATGGAAGCCAAAACACCATCCACACGATTGTCAAACAAGGTTTGAGTGTTTAATTTTTCCTTGCCCACATTTTCAATAGATTGACTGATAATGACATTGTAGCCGAAATCATTAGCAACTTTTTCTACCGCTGCTAAGACCGTAGAAACAAAATTACTGTTCATGCGGGGTATGATTACACCAATGGTATTTGTCTTTTTTTGGCGCAAATTGCTCGCAAAAGTATTGGAACGATAGCCCATTTCTTCCGCTTTGAGGGTAATGCGTTTTTTCGTTTCCTCACTAATAGAACGATGGTCTTTGAGTCCACGGCTGATAGTTGCTGCGGACAAATTGAGTTCTTTAGCGATATCGTAAATTGTAATGTCTTTTTGCATTTCCTGTTTTATAGCTCTATATTATACATTCAAATACAAAAGTAATAAGTTATGCGATTAAAAAAAATTCTATTAAAATTTACGCAATCGGTTGCGTAATCAAAATTATCTTTTACCTTTGCTCATACTTAACAGAATTAGTCACTGTCACTTAATAGAATTTCCCTTTTAAAATGGGTTGCTAGATGTTATTTGCTTAGTAATTCAATCTGATAACTCTTGAAAATCGCCCTTTTCATTTAAATGCTTGTCCACGAGCTTTTTTTTATACCTAAATTTAAAAGTGTATTTTAGACACATAAAAATAGCGGCTTGTTTTTCCCATTCTAAGATGTATTTATTGTCATTATTTAACGAATGTCAATTGGCGGCATTTTAGATTTCTCAATCGTTATTGATTAGACAACCGATTGCATAACATAAAACCTCTTAAATTATACTACAATTTTCAGGGAAAAATCTATCCAAAAGAAAAAAGGTACCCCCTCAGTAAAAAGCCACTTTGGCGACATGGAGGGATACATAAAGAAGATGTTTGAATCAACTTAATTATCACTTTTTTAAAACAATAAGGAATGAAAGCTACTTTTCTACTCAAACCCACGAGGGCTTCCCGACTGTTAGGAAGCAGTGTCTGGGGACGCGTTTTTGCAGTTTTGCTGATCGCTTTTTTGCAAAATATCGTACTGCCCAATGTGGCGTATGCTCAAATCACCGTAAAAGGACAGATTCTCGACGAAACAAACGCTGGCTTGCCAGGTGCTTCAATTGTCGTAAAAGGAACGACAAATGGTGCGATTACCGATGTTAATGGCAATTTTTCGTTGCAGACAACTTCGGGTGCGACTTTGGTTGTTTCGTATATCGGTTACGAAACGGAGGAGGTTTCTGTTAAAGACAACACCCCCCTCAGTATCTCCCTCAAATCGGGCAAAGCGTTGAGCGAAGTCATCGTTGTCGGTTACGGTACGCAAAAAAAGGTGGATGTCACAGGTGCTGTGTCCAGCGTCAATCTTGAGGCTTTGCGCAATGCACCTAATACCAACATCGCTCAATACCTTCAAGGAACTGTACCGGGTCTAAACGTAGGGGTTTCAACAAGTGCAGGTGGTACGCCGCCTATTTCTATTAGAGGTCGCGTGACATTGAATGGTAGTCAGAGTGTGTTGATTATCCTCGACGGTATTCAATATACGGGTTCATTGTCGTCTATCAATCCTGATGATATTGCCTCGATTGATGTCTTGAAAGATGCCAGTTCGACAGCAGTTTATGGCGCACAGGCCGCCAACGGTGTCATTCTCATCACTTCGAGAAAGGGTAAATTTAATCAAAAACCCTCTATTTCGTTTTCAAGTGCTTATACCTCACAGCATCCGACTGTTGGGCAAGGCTTGACACCTTTTGACCGTGATGGTTATATTAAACAATTGACAGAGGGGAATTGGGATAAGGCATATCTTGCACCAACCTTCACACAGCCCAATCCGGCATTTAAAGTTCAGGATGTTGCCGATGCGACTATGCGTGACGGTGCGGGCAATTTGCTCGCGAACAACTACGATTGGTTTGGAGAAGGTACGAACAATGGTTCAATATTGGAAAACAACTTGAGTATTTCAGGTGGTTCAGACAAAGTGAGTTATTTGTTGTCAGGGTCAACTGTCAATCAAAAAGGTTTTATTGTCAATGACCATTTCAAAAGACAATCCATACGTGCCAATCTTGAAGTCCAACCCTTAGACTGGATGAAAGTCGGTTTGGTTTCTTCTCTTTCTCTTGTTAATCAAGATGGTCAAGAACCTTCATTCAATAGCATATTGCGTGTTTCGCCCTTATTAGTGCCTTACGATGCGAACGGAAATCTAATACCTTTTCCAACAAACACGATTGAACCAAGTCCGTTTATGACTTACCTTGTAGATGACTACGATAGAAACAAGTATCTTTTTGCTAATATCTATACTGAAATAGATGTGCCATTTATCAAGGGTTTGAAGTATCGCTTGAACTTTGGTAACAACTACCGCCTTTCACAAAGATTCAATTCAAGTATCTTTGGTGCTGGGCAGACAGGTTCAGCTTACAAAAACACACAGGACTATTATGATTATACGCTTGACAATATTGTCACTTATAACAGAAATTTTGGGAAACATGAAATAACAGGTACATTTTTATATGGCGCAGTAGAAAGAAAGTTCAACTCTGTCAATTCAAGAGCGGAAGGGTTCACAAGGTTGACGCTTGGCTATAATAACTTGTCATTGGGTAATAACAAGTTTGCAGAATCTGATGCTTGGAATGAAGCCTTAAATTATCAAATGGCACGGATTAATTATAAATTCGGAGACAGATACCTTCTAACAGCGACTGCACGTCGTGATGGTTTCTCTGGTTTTGCGAAAAATAATAAATCTGCGATATTCCCTGTTGCGGCTTTGGGTTGGATTGTATCAGAAGAAAGTTTCATGAAAAATATAAAAGCGATTGATTTCTTGAAATTGCGTGTTGGTTATGGCTCAATCGGAAATCAGACATCTCGTTACTCGTCCATTGCGCGGGTTTCGACGAATGCGGCTTATGTTTTTGGTGATGGCGGTGGTACTGCTTTTGGACAGCAAGTGACGACTTTGGGCAATGATGACCTAAAATGGGAACGTACAACGGGCACAAACTTAGGTCTTGATTTTACGTTGTTCAACAGCAAATTAAACGGCTCACTTGAATATTACAATAACAATACAACTGATTTGTTGTACAGTGTCGCTATTCCTGCAGTGACGGGATTTGGTAGCATCAACACAAATTTAGGTAAAATCAATAATACCGGGTTTGAGGCTTCTGTTACTTACAGATTGATGGACAAAAGCAGTTTTAGATGGTCTTCAACCCTAAATTTTTCAACGAACCAAAATAAAATTATAACACTCACAGGCGTTGATGCGGATAAAGATGGCAAAGAAGATGACCTTATTTCAAGTAACCTCTTTATTGGAAGACCCATCAGTACAGTTTACAATTATCAAATAGATGGTATTAATCAACTTACTGACACCAGACTGCCAAGTTTCCCTGTTGGTTCGGTAAAAATAATTGACCAAAACGGTGATAACGATATTACACCACTAAAAGACCGTATTTTCTTGGGCAAAGAAGACCCTGCTTATCGTGCCAGTTTATCAAACACTTTTGAGTACAAAGGATTTACATTAAGTGTATTAATCAACTCCATACAAGGCGGTAAAGATGGATACCTCGCTAACAACAATCCATCCTATTTCCGTGAAGACAACAGTATTCGGAACAATATTTTGCAGGGTATAAATTTATGGTCTCCAAGCAACCCTACTGGTACATATCCAAGAAACATTTCAGGTAGCCGTGCTAAGATTGAACCGAATATGTATCAAAGCAGAAGTTTTATCAGATTACAAGATGTTTCTCTTTCTTACAATTTGGGTAATTTATTTAATTCAACTAAAGCCAAATCTTTCAACCTTTATATGAGTGGTAAAAACTTAAAGACTTGGACGAATTGGGAAGGTTGGGACCCAGAAGCAACAGATAGAGACAGCACCACAGGCGTTCTTTTGAATGGTCTCAATACAGCTGGCAGACCTGTTATGCGTGCCTTCACATTCGGTTTAAACATTGTTTATTAATCAATTAAAAAACAAGAAAATGAAAAAAATAAATATTTTATCGGTATTATTTCTTTTGCTTTTCAGCATTTCCTGCAAGGATAGTTTTCTGGAAGAAAAACCCTCTGCGTTCCTAAGTACAACCAATGCTTTTCAGACGGCAGACGATTTTAACGCGTCTGTCAACGGTCTTTATGGCTCGGTTAGAGATGAGTTTTATTCGAGAAGTGATTGGCAACCCATGCATTATATTTATAGAACAGATTTAAGTATTGAAGTCACCGTAGGTACTAATCCTAATCTTGCATCAGATTTTAGCCCAACGGGTGGGCTTCCAAACAATCACTGGACACAATTATTTAAGATGGTCGCAGATGCCAATACGATTCTTAGTCGCATACCCACTTCTACGATGAATGAAAAAGACAAGGTCGCTTTTGAAGCAAAAGGCAAATTTTTCAGAGCATTTGCCTATCGGACAATGGCTTACCTATGGGGCGGTGTTCCATTAGTAACACAAGAAATCGTTGCTGAAAAAACGGATTTTGTCAGAGCTTCAAAGAAAGAGGTTTTGACGTTGGTCATTGAGGACTTAAAATTTGCGGCAGCTAACCTTCCCGCTATTGCGACGGTTAAAGATGGCGAAATCTCAAACCTCGCAGCGCAACACCTTTTGGCAGAAGTTTATCTTGCTGATGGGCAATTTCAGAATGCCGCTACTGCTGCAACCGTTGTCATCAATGACCCTGCAATGGGTTTGATGACCAATAGATTTGGCGCACGCTCAACCGTAACACCGGGTGATGTTTACTGGGATATGTTTCAAACTAAAAATCAAAATAGAAAATCGGCTGCTAATAAAGAAGCGATATGGGTAATGCAGTTCGAGACCGACATTCCAGGTGGCGGTTCTACCTCAACGGCTCAAGCAGGTTCTTTTTTAATGGAAAGGGTGCATGTACCGCTTTTCCGTGATATGCGTGTCAACGGTGTCGCCGTATTCCAATGGCCCGTAGGTGATTATACAGGCGGTAGAGGTGTTGGTTTCTTACAACCGTCTCGTTATTTTGCGGATTCTGTATGGCAAAGCGATTTCACGAATGACATCAGAAATGCCAATCATAATTTCGTCAGAGAATTTATAGGAACAAACCCCGCCAGTCCGTTCTTCGGCAAGGTGGTTTCTACGAGCAACCCGCCAGCAGGTTCGGGTATAACATACCCATCGCGTGTTTTCTATCCATATCAGTCAAAGGCAACAACACCGTTCAACCACCCTGTTGGTCTATATGTCAATCCAGGCTCATCTGACCCGATTAAGAAATACGAATTGAAGTCATCTGCGGGCGGCACTTACGCTGACCAGTATATATCAAGGCTTGCCGAAACATATTTACTTAGAGCAGAAGCCAATGTGGGCTTAAATAATCTGACAGCCGCCGCCGCAGACATCAATGTTGTCCGTGCCAGAGCCAAAGCATCGCCCGTATTGCCAGCCAATGTCAATCTGGATTACATTCTCGACGAAAGATTACGTGAATTGGGCATAGAAGAAAAGCGCATGCTTACTTTAATGCGTATGGATAAACTCGTTGACAGGGTCACAAGACTTAATCCTTTTTATGGTGTCAATATGAAGCCAAATTTCAAACTTTGGGCAATACCACAGGGCGAAATCGAAAGAAATAGAAGTGCCGTTTTGGAGCAAAATCCAGGGTACAATTAATGAATATTCTTGTTGGGCTTAGGTATAGTAGACGGAAATTGAATAGGTTTTTTATTTTTTTTTTGCAAAAAAACAAAAACTTATTCAATTTCCGTCTACTATACCTTGTCCGACCCCTTCATTTTTATTCCTTTCTGATGTTTCTCGCGTCGATATTATCAACAAAACATGGGTAATGATGGGCAACGCCTGTCTCAAAATACCCCCCCTCAGTATGTAAACCACTTTATTCAAAATTTGGAAAAATAAAATGAAGAAGATAGTCCAATCCACCCTATACTTATTGTTAGGCATCGTCGCTTTTTTAGGATGTAAAAAAGACACCACAGGTGGTACAGTCACCCCACCTGTAGTCAATCCGACAAAAGTCACTATCAATCCACAAACCACCTACCAAACCATTTCAGGTTTTGGCGGAGCAAACAGAATGTGGGGAACGCAATCCTTAAAACCAGCCGAAGCCACCAAAGCCTTCGGTTTAGGTGATGGTGAATTGGGTTTAAGTATTTTCAGAGTGAGAATATCTTCTAACAAAACGGAATGGTCTATAATCACCGAAGCCGTAAAAGAAGCTAATAAAAACGGCGTAAAAGTATTGGCTTGCCCATGGTCACCACCGCCAGGACTTAAAGACAATAACAGTGATATTAGAGGAATCCTATTGCCGCAAAACTATAAGGCTTTCAAAGATTATATCAATGAATTTATAGCCTATGAAGCACAAAATGGCGCAAAAATTGATGTCGTTTCTATCCAAAATGAACCAGATTGGAAACCAACTTATGAATCTTGCGACTATACAGCAGATGATTTTATTAATTTCTTAAATGCCCCAGGTCAGATAGTCGGCGCACAAGTGGCTGCCCCCGAGTCCTTGAATTTCAATCAAACCATGACCAACGCCATATTATCTAATGATTCGGCTGCTGCAAAAATCAGCATCGTAGCAGGTCATATTTACGGCGGCGGTTTAGCCAAATTTCCTTTGGCGGAACAAAAGAAAAAGGAAATTTGGATGACAGAATATCTGTTAAACTTGAACAGTGGCAACGCAGGCGCAGCCGAATGGAAAACCTATTCTGAATCCGCTATTTGGGGCGAATCCATAAAAATGTTGACGACCATACATGATGCGATGTCCAATAACTGGAATGCTTATATTTGGTGGTATATACAGCGTTTTTATTCTTTTATTGGCGATGGCGAGCAAAATACGACCAATGGATCAGTGCTCAAGCGGGGTTACGCATTTTCTCAGTTTTCTAAATATGTAAGACCGGGTTTTGTTAGAATTGGCGTAGATGTGCCATCCAGCAGTCCTTTAAAAATTACGTCGTATAAAAAAGATGCACAGACCATTGTGGTTATCATCAATCCAGAAACATTTTCAGTTAAAAGTGTTCAAATCAATGGATTGACATCTAAATCAGTCACATCATATACCACAACCGAAACAGCTACTTTGACAAAAAAAACAGTTGCGGCAACAGATAATGTTATTGAATTGGACATGGCACCGAGTAGTGTTACTACCTTAGTGATTAATAATTAGGAAATAATTCTTAGAATATTAAACAACAAAAGAATGCTAACAAATTCATCAATAAAATTTATACCCCTCAGTAAAATGGCATGTCTAAGCATTGCCTTTTTATTGTACGCCAATTGCCAAAGTCCAAAACTAAAACAACAAGCCAACCTTAAAGTCACCCCTTCAAGAAACCGTATCAATATTAACGATGATTGGCGATTCATGCGCTACACCACCGAGCCTGATAAATTGATGTATGATGTAAGACCAGAAGTATCAGACCGCAACGACAACAAAGTAGCCGATTCAAGACCAACAGATGCCGTAGGGATAAAGACAACACAAGAGGTTTTAAAAAAATGGATATTACCTTCGGGAAATGATTTTATCAAAGACCCAACAAAAAAGCATACTCGTCCAGCAGGCAACCCGGGCGCAGATTTCCCTTTTGTACAAAATAATTTTAAAGACGAAAATTGGGAAAAAGTGACTTTGCCACACGATTGGGCTATAAAACAACCTTTTTATGAAGGCAATAACCCCGAAGTAGGCGGCGGCATGGGCAGATTGCCAAGCCAAGGCGTCGCATGGTATCGCAAAAAATTGAACATAACAGCAGTTGACAAAAGCAAAATCATCTATTTAGACGTTGACGGAGCGATGTCTTACGCTATCGTTTGGCTCAACGGTCATTTGGTAGGCGGCTGGCCTTATGGCTACAATTCTTTTCGTTTAGACCTCACACCTTACCTCAATTTTGATGGTGACAATCAATTAGCCATTAGAATTGACAACCCAAATTACTCTGCAAGGTGGTATCCTGGCGGCGGTATTTACCGCAATGTTTGGTTATCTAAATTAGAACCCGTTCACGTCAGTCATTGGGGAACTCAAATCACGACCCCCTCAGTATCAGCGACAAAAGCCACTGTAAAATTGGCTTTACAAGTTGAAAACAAAGGTACAACGCTACAAAAAATAGAAGCCAAAACAGAAGTCTATGCCTTAGATGAAAACGGCAACCGCCTAAACGCAAGCAAAGCAGCATTTCCAACAACAACAATCGAATTAAACGCAGGAGAAAGTAAAACATCAGAAAGCATTTTAAGCATCAACAACCCGAAACTGTGGGGACCTTATCCGCAACAAAAACCTAATTTATATGTCGCTCATACCCAACTTTTTGCCGACGGTAAACCCATAGACGACTATGAAACCCAATTTGGTATCAGAAATATAGAATTTGACCCCATTAAAGGACTCATCGTTAATGGTGAAGTGATAAAACTACAAGGTGTCAATCAACACCACGATTTAGGCGCATTAGGTGCGGCTTTCAATACACGAGCTGCCGAAAGACAACTTGAGGTGTTGCGTGAATTGGGTTGTAATGCCATTCGTATGTCGCACAATCCGCCCGCACCTGAATTGTTAGAATTGGCTGACCGCATGGGTTTTTTAGTCATTGATGAAATATTCGACAGTTGGGAACGCAAAAAAACGCCGCACGACTTTCACCTCATTTTCCCCGATTGGCACGAAGCCGACACCCGTTCTTTTATCCGTCGAGATAGAAACCATCCCTCAGTATTTGCATGGAGTTTTGGTAATGAAGTAGGGGAGCAATATACCGCAGAAGCGGGCGCAGCGATTGCTCAAAAGTTACACGATATAGTGTATGAAGAAGACCCGACAAGACCCGCATCAGCAGCGCAAAACTATGCAAAACCCGACATGCCTTTTACAAAAGTTATGGACTTTATGAGCCTCAACTATCAAGGCGAAGGCATCAGAGACGCACCCGCCTATGCCCATCTTCAAGGCATCAGAACAACGCCACTTTATCCCGCTTTTCAGAAGGCTTTTCCCGAAAAAATGATAATCAGTACCGAAACAGCGTCTGCATTGAGTACCCGAGGCACCTATATTTTCCCTGTTTCCGAAGGCAATTCCGCCCCCGTCAGTAATGGCGTAGGTGGCGACCCTATCAAACAACAAGTCAGTGCTTACGAACTCTATACCGCCGCTTTCGGCTCATCTGCCGACAAAGTTTTTGCTACGCAAGACCGACATCCTTATGTCGCAGGAGAATTTGTTTGGACAGGTTGGGATTACATCGGCGAACCGACACCTTATTATACGGCTCGTAGTTCTTATAGTGGCATCATTGATTTGGCGGGTTTTAAAAAAGACCGCTTTTACTTATATCAATCTCGTTGGAGACCTAATTTGCCTATGGCGCACATTCTACCGCATTGGAATTGGTCAAATCGTGTAGGTGAAATCACGCCTGTACACGTCTTCACGTCAGGCGACGAAGCCGAGTTGTTTTTAAACGACAAATCATTAGGGCGCAAAAAGAAAGCACCTTTTGAATACCGTTTGCGTTGGGATGATGTCAAATACGCAGCAGGTGAACTCAAAGTCATTGCTTACAAAAACGGTCAAAAATGGGCAAAAGACATGGTAAAAACCACCGATAAACCCACAAAACTCATCGCCCAAGCTGACAGAACGACCATAAAAGCAGATGGCGAAGACCTCATTTTTGTAACGGTCAAAGTGGTAGATAAAAAGGGCTTGACGGTGCCAGATGCCAATATAAAAGTCAATTTTAGCCTCGAAGGAGAAGGTGAAATTATGGCAACTGACAATGGCGACCCAGCCGATTTGGTCTCTTTCGCTTCGCATGAAAGAGCGACATATTACGGTTTGGTATTGGCAATTATCAAAGCAACAAAAGGAACTACAGGAAACTTGAAACTTATAGCGGAGTCCAATGGACTCGAAGGCAGTGTGATAGAAATAAAAATCAAGTAAATAAATCAATTTATTACATGAAAAGCATCATAACAACTCTTTTAATAGCCGTGACCATAACGTCTTATGGTCAGCCTTCGCAAGCCGCGAGAAACAGTATCAACAAACTCACCCAAAGCGACTACAATCAAATGATAGCCCAATTGGGGATTCTACCGTCACAAATAAGACGAGGCGCATCGGGCAATCCAAAGGACGCTGATGCTGCGAATAGAGAGGAAAGCAAAGTCAATAAATATATTTTGCCCGACCCTTTGGTGTTGAAAAATGGCAAAAAGGTTAAAAATGCGAATGATTGGTGGCAAAAAAGGAGACCTCAAATAGTCGCCGATTTTGAAAATGAAATCTATGGGCATTTGCCTAAGAACATCCCAAACGTCAATTGGCAAGTGGTTTCCGTCAAAGATACTGTTGTTGGCAATTTGCCTATCAAAGAAAAGCTGTTGAAGGGTGTCGTGGACAACTCATCAGACCCCTCAGTAAAAGTAGAAATTGAATTGCTTTTAGCGACACCTTTAAATACCCAAAAACCCGTGCCTGTGGTGCTTGAGTTTGGGTTTATTCGTTCACCTTTTGGCAATAATGCCCCAATTGCGTCTATTGGTTTGGGTGCGTCGGGCGAACCGACGTGGAAAGAACAATTGATTTCAAGAGGTTGGGGCTATGCCATCATAGTGCCGGCGAGCATTCAGGCCGACAATGGTGCAGGATTGACAGAAGGCATTATTGGATTGGTGAATAAAGGACAACCACGCAAACCCGACGACTGGGGCGCATTGCGCGCTTGGGCTTGGGGCGCAAGCAAGGCATTGGATTATTTTGAAACAGATAAAGACGTAAATGCGAAAAAAATAGGCATCGAAGGGCTTTCGAGATACGGTAAAGCCACCGTCGTAGCCATGGCATTTGAGCCTCGGTTTTCACTCGGTTTTATCGGTTCATCAGGAGCAGGAGGGACAAAAATATTGAGGAGAGTTTTTGGAGAAAAGGTTGAAAACTTAACTTCTTCGGGTGCTTACCATTGGTTTTGTGGCAATTTTATCAAATACGGCAGCACACTTACGCCCGATGACATGCCCGTTGATGCCCACGAATTGGTGGCTCTTTGTGCGCCACGTCCGGTATTCATCAGTTCAGGTTCGCCACAAGTTGAGGGTCAATGGGTAGATGCCAAAGGTATGTTTTTGGGTGCAGCACATGCGGGTTCGGTCTATCGGCTACTCGGAAAAAAGGACTTAGGAACGATGGATTTTCCCAAACTCGGAACGCCTTTGGTAGCTGGCGAAATCGCTTTCCGTCAACATGCTGGCGGTCACAGCACAGGACCTAATTGGAGTACATGGATATCTTGGGCTTGCCGCTATTGGGGCGAGTGCAAGTATTTTGATTGAAATAAGGCATTTTTTTAATTTTCATACAAGAAAAGTTTATGTTGAATGGCACTGCCAATTCAGACTTGGCAGTGTTTTTTTTACCCCCCTCAGTATTTTGAACTAAAAATTATGTGGGTATTAATAACCGACATTGAACACACATTTAAAACGGGCTCGTTTTTCTTCAATTTGCCGAAAAGTAAGATAATAAATAGCATTTTTGACTAAGTATTTAAAGCAAAAAGTTTAAATTCATGCCAACATAGAAAGGAATCAATTAAAGATAACTATTCAATATACAAAAGATGAACAGACGACATGCCATTAAAAGCCTCGCCACATCATTCGGTGCATTATTAACAATGCCAGCATGGGCAAGCAGTTGGAATCTCCAATCCGTCAAACTCGAAACGCCTTTTTTGAGTGCGGCTCTTGAAGATTTATTGACCGATATAGTCAGCACCATCATTCCTGAAGGGGAAAAACCTGGCGCAAAATCCTTGGGCGTACCTGCCTTTATCCAGAAAATAGTCGTTGATTGTTATGAAAAACCTGCGCAAGACGAATTCAAAACAGGCTTAGATAATGTAGAAAAGAAAGCGCAACAGACCCACAATCAATCATTTATGGCTTTAACGACGCTTCAAAAGATAGAAATACTGAGGGGGCGTCCTGAAACTGTAGAGACTGAAATAATATCTCCCGAAGACCAAAAACAGAAAGCGTTTTTTACGCAACTTAAAAACTTGACCATTCAGGCTTATACCTCTTCCGAGTATGTTTTGGTCAATCATTATAAATATGAAATGGCACCCGGTCATTATTATGGATGTGTACCTGTTTAAACTAAACAACAAGATGGCAAATTTTAATATTGATAGTCAACGCAGAAAAAGATATGATGCTATCGTCATTGGTTCGGGCATCAGTGGCGGTTGGGCAGCCAAAGAACTTTGTGAAAAAGGGCTAAGAACCCTTGTTTTAGAACGTGGCAGAGATGTCCAACACGTAAAAGATTACCCAACGGCGATGAAAAACCCGTGGGAATTTGAGCATCGCGGTCAAGTGCCGATTGAAATCAAAAACCAATACGCAGGCAGTCGCTCCTTTTTGCGTGAGGAAACGCTTCATTGGGCTATCAAACCCGACGAACAGCCTTTTATTCAAGAAAAACCATTCACTTGGACACGGGGCTATCATGTTGGCGGCAAATCATTGCTTTGGGCAAGGCAGACACAACGTTGGAGTGATTTCGATTTTGAAGGTCCACAACGCGATGGTTTTGCCATTGATTGGCCCATTCGTTACAAAGATATTGCCCCGTGGTACAGCCATGTTGAACGATTTGCAGGCGTTTCAGGCAATAAAGACGGCTTGCCGCATCTGCCCGATGGTGAGTTTTTGCCTCCCATCGAGTTGAGTTGCGTCGAAGCCCATATCAAAGACACATTAGCAAAAAGTTATACGGACAGGCAACTCATTCAAGCCCGTTGCGCCCACATCACCGAGCCGCAGCAAATCCATTATGACCAAGGACGGGGTAAGTGTCAACACCGAAACTTATGTGTTAGAGGTTGTCCTTATGGCGGGTATTTCAGCAGCAATGCCTCAACTTTACCGTGGGCAGCAAAGACAAAAAAAATGACTTTGAAACCGAATTCGGTCGTTCATTCCATCATTTACGACGAGCGGAAAAAAGACGCAAAAGGGGTTCGTGTCATTGACAGCCAAACGATGGAAATGACGGAATACTACGCCAAAATCATATTTGTCAATGCGGGAGCGATTAATTCTAATGCTATTTTGCTCAATTCCACTTCAAATCGCTTCGGCAATGGGTTGGGTAACGACAATGGGTTGTTGGGTAAATATTTATCATGGCATAATTACAGAGGCAAAGCCAGTGCAGAATACGAAGGTTTCCCAAACACGCGCACCGACGGCAAAAACCCGAGTAACGGTTACATTCCACGTTTTAGAAATATTCTCAAACAAGAAACAGACTTCTTACGAGGCTATGCGATTGGCGTGAGCGCAGGTCGCCCACTCACCGCAAACCGCGACGGTATTGGTGAAGACTTAAAAACATCACTGCTCAATCCGCATTATGGCAAGTGGTATATCGGTGCATGGATGATGGGCGAATGTGTGCCAGAAGAAGCCAATCATATCCGTTTGTCAAAAGACCTTAAAGACAAATATGGCATTCCACAAGTCATTTTATCGGCAAAATGGTCTGAAAATGATGATAAAATGGTCAAAGACTTCAATGAGCAAATAACTGAAATGTTTACAATGGCAGGATTTCAAAACATCAAAGCCGATGATTCACATTCCAATCCTGGCTCTGATATTCACGAAATGGGCGGCGTGAGAATGGGTAAAGACCCTAAAACCTCCTTGCTCAACGAGTGGAATCAGTTGCACGCTTGTAAAAACGTCTTTGTGACGGACGGGGCTTGTATGACTTCGACAGGTACGCAAAATCCGTCTTTGACTTATATGGCACTCACGGCGCGTGCCGCGAATCATGCAGTTGAACAACTGAAAAAGAGGAATTTATAAGTGTTAAATCTGCTATGTTAATTATCGTTGAGAGGATAAATTTATCGCTGGGAAGATAAAACTACTTTACTTTTGGAGGGGCACGACTATTACCAAAATATTTAAACTATCAGAATCTCCGTTACCCCCCCTCAGTATAAGTACCGAATTGACAGCCTCCGACTGCATTATCCTATTTTTAAGAAATTGTGAAAAAATAAATTGTCAAACTATATTTTGTAAAAGCATAATTTATAATAATTACCTATTTTCAACTAAACTAATGTCTTACAATTAGAATTTTTAAAAAAATGAAAAAACTAACCATCTCTTTTCTCTTTTTATGTATTTCCTTCTGGGCTTTTGCCCAATCGGGCAAACCACTTTTCAAAGCAGCTTTAGGCGTACAGGCTTACACTTTTAGGAACAGTTTTCCGAAGGATATTATGTGGACTCTGGACACCATCAAAGGCATGGGTTTCACCGAAATCGAAGGCGGCAACCCCAAAGGTATGACGCCCGAAGAGTTCAAAAAGGCGTGTACTTGGCGTGGTATCAGCATACCTGCAACAGGCGGTGACTACAATGAATTGGTGAAAGACCCAACAGAAGTCATCAGAAAAGCTAAAATCTATGGCTCAAAATACGTCATGTGTGCTTGGATTCCGCATACAAAAGGCAAATTTTCGCTTGAAAATGCCCAAAAAGCAGTGACTGACTTCAATGCCATCGGTAAAAAAATGAAGGAAAACGGGCTGACTTTCTGCTACCATGCACATGGTTTTGAATTTCAAAAACACGGTGATGGAACGCTTTTGGATTATATCATTCAAAACACAAACCCTGCTTATGTTTCTTTTGAAATGGATGTATTGTGGATAACGCACGGCGGCGGTGACCCTGTTGGGTTACTCAATAAATATGGCAATCGTTGGAAACTCATGCACGTCAAAGACCTTAAAAAAGGCATTGTTGGTGATTTAACAGGCGGGACTCCTGCCGAAAACGATGTACCTGTTGGCGAAGGTCAAGCGGATTGGAAACAAATCATCAAACGGGCTAATCAAATTGGTATCAAACACTTTTTTATTGAAGATGAAAGTAATAAAGAGTTTGAGAATATACCTAAAAGCATCGCTTATCTCAAAAGTTTGAAACAAGGCAAAACGCCGATTTCTCAACCTTTGGTAACAAATATCTATACAGCTGACCCTTCGGCACACGTATTTAATGGTCGCATTTATGTCTATCCGTCTCACGATATTGATGCAGCCACAAAGGAAGATGATGAAGGTGGTCATTTCGATATGAGAGATTACCGCGTTTTGTCAATGGACAAAGTCGGTGGCAAAGTAACCGACCACGGCGTTGCGCTCGATATTAAAGATGTGCCGTGGGCAGGTCGCCAAATGTGGGCACCCGATGCCGTTTGGAAAAAAGGCACTTTTTACTTGTATTTCCCAGTGAAAGACAAGCAAGACATCTTCCGCATTGGTGTAGCAACAAGCCAAAAACCTGAAGGTCCGTTCAAAGCCGAACCCGAACCGATTAAAGGCAGTTACAGCATTGACCCCTCAGTATTTAAGGACAAAGACGGTCAAGTGTATATGTACTTCGGCGGTATATGGGGCGGTCAGTTGCAGCGTTACAAAGGCAACGACTATCAAGGCAAATCAGACAATCCTAAAAAAGGTGAAGTTGCGCGCCTACCTCGTATCGCCAAAATGAGTGCCGACTTGAAAAGCTTTGCAGAAGAGCCAAAAGAAGTCAAAATCCTTGACGAAAAAGGCAATCTTTTTATGGAAGACAACGATGAAAAGCGTTTTTTTGAAGCCTCTTGGGTGCATAAATACAAGGGAAAATACTATTTTTCATACTCAACAGGCAATACACACAACCTTTGTTATGCCATTGGTGACAATCCTTATGGCCCTTTCACGTACAAAGGCATTTTGCTAAAACCTGTTGAAGGTTGGACAAATCACCATTCCATCATACAGCATCAAGGCAAATGGTATTTGTTTTACCATGATGTACAACTCTCCGGCAAAACTCATTTGCGCAATGTGAAAGTAACGGAATTAAAATACAATGCAGATGGAACGATTAAGACCATTGATGCATATAGATAAAACGTTTTTTTGTACTAACGTTGGTAGGGTTTTAAACTGGCGTGTTAAGGTAAAAAAAAAGTTCCCCCTATTTTCCATATCTTTAAAGTTGGCAAACCATAAAAGGTAAGAAAATAGATGAGAACGAAAGA
>JAYVFS010000225.1:0-30672 GCA_043772905.1 Saprospiraceae bacterium
TAGCTTTTGCTTGTTTGAATAAAATTAACCCAGCCAATTTTGTCGAAACAATGGAAATATTTACTGATAACAAAGAGTTATTTCTTGTATTTTTAAAAAGTATCAACTTTTTCTAGTAAATCGTTTCTAACAACAATCTTGTGAAATAACCATGCTGAGGAGGGTATTCCTGTACATTTTTATAATTTAATAGACATTCAGCTAAAAAAGTTAGACTATAAAATATAAAGCCGTTCAATTTTTATAAATTGAGCGGCTTTGTATTTTATTAGATCTGTTCAATGAAATATATAATGTTAAGTGATTATTAATAACTTTTATAAAACAACAATAATGGAAAACTCTCTTTTTGACAGACGTAGATTTATGACAATGACGACAAAAGCGGCAACAGGTGTGGCTTTGTTGTCTGCATTGCCCAAAAAAGCAATGGCTGAAACGCACATTGAACCCAAAATTAAGTTCGCGGTCATCAATATCAACCACAACCATATTTATGGTATGACAGATGCTGTGACAAGGGGCGGTGGTCAACTGGTCTCTTTTTATGCCAAAGAACCTGACCTTGTGGCTGCTTTTTCTAAAAAATATCCACAAGCTAAATTGGCTAAAAGCAAACAAGAGATATTGGAAGATAAGTCTATTCAGCTTGTTCTAAGTTCAGACATTCCAGTCGAACGTGCGCCTTTGGGTTTAGAAGTCATGCAACACGGTAAAGATTATTTGGTTGACAAACCGGGCATTACCTCACTTAAACAATTGGCAGATGTGCGGCGGGTACAAAAAGAAACCAAACGTATTTATAATATTATGTATAGTGAAAGACTTGAAAATCGAGGAACAGTGAAAGCGGGTGAATTGGTCAATGCGGGTGCAATTGGAAAAGTGATTCAAACAATTGGCATGGGACCACATCGTATGACGCCCAAATCCAGACCAGATTGGTTCTTTGATAAAAAGTATTTTGGTGGCATCATTACGGATATTGGTTCGCATCAGTTTGACCAATTTTTATTTTTTACAGGTTCGACCAAAGCTGAAATTGTGGCTTCGCAAGTCGGCAATGTCAATCATCCGCAATATCCAGAATTTGAAGATTTTGGCGATGTGATGATGCGAGGGGATGGTGGAACGGGTTATATACATGTGGATTGGTTTACACCCGATGGCTTAAATTCTTGGGGTGACGGGCGGCTAACGATTCTGGGTACTGAGGGGTATATCGAAATTCGTAAAAATATTGATATTGCATCAGGACATGAAGGCGGCAATCATCTGTATCTCGTCAATCAAAAAGAGACACGTTATATTGATTGTAGTAAAGAACCTTTGCCATTTGGTGAGCTTTTCGTAAATGATATTATTAATCGTACCGAAATGGCGATGCCACAGGCGCATTGTTTTCTTGCTACTGAACTGGCATTGATAGCACAAAAAAATGCACAGTCAACGAGTTTTAAGAAATGATGAAAACGTGAAAACGACTTTTCGTCTAATCTTAGGAAGATTTTAAATCTTCCTAAGATTGAACGAGTTCCGAAATAAAATTTTGTTTGCGAAATTTGAACATTGCCTTTTGAGACAGTCTCTTATGTATTACTCTAAACAACAGAAACCAACTTTTCCTGCTTTGCTACAAAATGCCCCATTGGTTCTAAATCCAAATCATACCCCCTCAGTATATTTTGAAAATCAGCGACTTTTGACTGTTTTACAGCGACTAAAAGCCCACCTGATGTTTGCGGATCACACAATATATTGCGTTGATAATCAGTAATTTGTCCAATTTTATGACCATAACTGTCAAAATTTCTAACCGTTCCGCCAGGAATACATTTTTCAGCCAAATAGTAATCCATCGCCTCTTTATTAAGCAAAGGCACTTTATCAAATTCAATTACCGCAGAGAGATTTGACGCTTCGCACATTTCACTCAAATGTCCTAAAATGCCGAAACCCGTAACGTCGGTCATAGCTTCCACATAATCGAGTGTTCCGAATACTTCACCGAGCTTATTGAGCTGTTTCATACTGAGGGGGGCTATTTCAGCATGTTCTGCCTTGAGTTTGTCTTTTTTTTGAGCGGTTGTGAATATACCAACGCCCACAGGTTTGGTCAAAAACAAAACAGACCCCTCCGTAGCACCGCCATTTTTCTTAATATTTTTAATCAAAACACGTCCCGTAACAGCCAAACCAAAAATGGGTTCAGGTGAGTCAATCGAATGTCCACCAGCAAGCGGAATACCCGCCTCGGCGCAAGCCTTTCGCGCACCTTCTATGACTTGATTGGCAACTTCGGGTGGTAATTTATCAATAGGCCAACCCAAAATAGCGATGGCTAAAAGTGGTTTTCCACCCATCGCATAGACATCAGAAATGGCATTAACGGAAGCAATGCGCCCAAAATCTTCTGCATCATCAACAATCGGCATAAAAAAGTCAGTCGTTGAAATAACAGCCGAACCATCGCCTAAATCCATAACTGCCGCATCGTCTCGCTCTTCATTGCCAACAATGAGGTTTTTATAAAACAGCTTTTCATTCTGATTCTTCAAAATTTCATCCAAAACCTTGGGAGAAATCTTACATCCGCAACCTGCGCCATGGCTATATTGTGTTAATTTTATCATTGTTTAAATCAATTTTGGTAAAAGTAAAAAAAAAATGAGGCTGAACGATAAACATTTCGCTTATCAAACAGCCCCATCTATGGAGATTGTTCTATTATATTGGTTTACTTTTTCTTAGTCTCAGCGCGAGCGATGTATTTTTCAATATCACGTGCATCGCTGGTAGCACCAAATTTTTCTTTAATTTCTTTATAAGCACTTAAAGCAGAAGCAGCATCGCCTTGTTTTTCGCTCAACATGCCGTAACGCTTCAAGTAAAAGGCTTTCATATCGTCAATGCCGCCAGAAGAAGCAGCTTCTTTGTATAGTTTCAATGCTTTGCTAAAATCTTGTTTTTCGCTATATGCATCTGCCAAAGCACCATATTTCATCGTTGGCGAAACTTCACCTTTAGGCGAAAAATCCTCTAAATGTTTAATGGCTTCATCAAATTTACCCAATTGCAAATAACAGATACCTGCATAATAGTTTGCGATATTTCCCGCTGGTGTGCTGCTGTATTTCTTAGCGATGTCCAAGAAGCCTTCATAACCACCACCTGGATTATTCAAAGCCACTGCAAAAGAATCTTGTTTAAACATTTGTTCTGCTTTCCACATAGCTTGAATGGCTTTCTTTTGATTGCTGTCCACATAAGAACTCCAAGCATACCAACCTGCAACAGCAACGACGAGTGCAATTGCACCGTACATAATCGGTTTTTTATATAATTCGAGCCAGTGTTGTGTGTCTTTTGTTACCTCTGCAATATCCACCAATACTTCGTCTTTACTGACTTTTTGAAATTTCTGCTTAGCCATTTATCGCTTAATTTTTATTGAAAATTATTAATTCTGAATGTTGTTAAAAAAATGCGTGCAAAAGTACCCTTTTTTTAGATTTTTTTGCATTTAGGTTCAAAATTTTACGAAATGAAACAAAAAATGTTTCATTTTAGAATCAAAACAAACCATGCAATTCTGCTTGTACTTTACTGATGACCTCACCTAAATCTTCTGGACGATTGATAAAATCAATTTCATCGGCGTTGATAACCAATAACTTACCTTCACTGTATGTTGAAATCCAAGCATCGTAACGCTCGTTGAGTTTTTTTAGATAATCAAGCGAAATAGAGCCTTCGTAGTCACGTCCACGTTGTTGAATATGTCCAACAAGGGTTGGAATGCTCGCTTTCAAATAGATAAGTAAATCAGGCGGAGAGACTTGTTCTAACATCAATTCGAAAAGGGTAAAATAATTTTCGAAATCACGTTTTGACATCAAACCCATTTCGTGGAGGTTGGGGGCGAAGATATGCGCATCTTCATAAATCGTTCTGTCTTGAATGATGGTTTTATTACCATTTTGGATACCCAAAATCTGACGGTAACGACTATTTAAAAAAAAGACTTGTAGGTTGAAAGACCACCTGTGCATGTCGTGGTAGAAATCGGCAAGATAGGGATTGTCCTCAACGTCTTCAAAGTGAGGTTCCCAGCTAAAATGTTTAGCGAGTTGTGTTGTCAGCGTCGTTTTTCCTGCGCCGATATTTCCTGCAATTGCGATGTGTTTCGCAAAGGATTGTGGTTCTTTCATTGGATAGTCAAGTTAAGAGATTTAAGGAAGTGATGAATGATGAATTATAAATGATGAATTTGTAAAACGTTTGGCAAATTCATCATTTATAATTCATCATTCATCATTTCCTTAACATCTTAATTAGCCATTGCTTTTGCCTTTTCATGGTCAGCAAGGAATTGCTGCAAACCGCTGTCCGTTAAAGGATGTTTCAATAAACCTAAAATCGCTGACAATGGGCAAGTCACTACATCTGCACCTGCTTGTGCTGCTTGAACGATGTGTAAAGGAGAACGGATACTCGCCGCTAAGATTTGCGTTTCATAACCTTGAATACCATAAATTTCGGCAACTTGCTTAATCAACTCCATACCATCCCAACTTGTGTCGTCGATGCGACCGATAAACGGAGAAAGGTAGGTTGCACCCGCTTTTGCAGCCAAAATTGCTTGGCCAGCACTGAAAATTAAGGTGCAATTGGTTGAAATATCATGCTCAGTAAACCAAGCAATCGCTTTTACACCGTCCCTAATCATGGGTACTTTGACGACGATATTTGGCGCAAGGTCAACTAAACGTTGTCCTTCTTCAATCATACCTTTAAAATCTGTTGAAATAACTTCTGCACTGACATCACCTTCGACAATGTCGCAAATGGCTTTGTAGTGTTTAAGAACGTTATTGGTTCCCGTAATACCTTCTTTCGCCATTAGGGAAGGATTGGTCGTTACGCCGTCGAGGATGCCGAGGTCTTTGGCTTCGCGTATTTGGTCAAGGTTGGCGGTGTCAATAAAAAATTTCATTTGTGAGACAATTATTGGTAAGCAATTGCGTCGGTTATTCCTATTCCGTTTTTTAGATAATTCAGCTAACCGACAAGCTGACTAAAAAAACAAAAAAAAATGCGCCAAGCACACCGCTCAACCACCTTATCCTTGCTGTGTTTCCACCCTGGGGAGGTTCGGCAGGAGCTGGTCGCCTGGCGCAGCGCAAAGATAGAATCGTTTATTGGATTTACAAAATAGTGTGGATAACTTTTTATATTTTTCTATTTTTGAAAAAGTTCTAATCGCCTTAGATGACTTACCTTTTTCATCATCTTCAAATTTTAAAATTTTGGAATTTTGATAATCTTCAAATTTACCTTTAACTTTATATTGACATTTTTAAGAATAACAAATACGCAGAACATTCTAATTTTACATTTTAGTATAAAATACTGGTAAAACAACACTTTTGAATCTAAACCTATACCGATGTTAAAGCAAACAATACTCACAATGGGCTTATCAGCAGCCTTGTTTTCTACACTGTGTTCTCAAAATCTCATCAAAAATGGTGATTGTGAATTGCCACCCGTCAATGGCAAAATCCCTAACTGGATTGAAGCTCAAGGCAATGAATGGCGACCTAATAATACGGATGTCATGCCTCAAAGTGGGCAATTTTATTTCTATCCAGGTTCTGCGCGCAATGCGGAGTTGTTGCAAGATGTGGATGTCACTGACTTTTCATGTCCAATTGATGCGGGGCTTCAACGTTTTAATTTTACGGGCTATGTACGTTCTTTTCCTCAAAATCCGATAGATCAATCACGCATCATTGTGGAGTATCGAAACACCAATAATATTGCTTTAGATACTTATGATTCTGGTAATCAAACAAATACAGCTGCATGGATTTTACTATCTGATATGCGTCTTGCACCTATTGGCACACGCAAAATTCGGATTCGACTCATCAGTACGCTTCGAGCTGGTACGGACAATGATGGATATTATGATAATTTGTCATTAACACCAAATCCTGCACGTTTAAGTATTGATACAATTTTTAAAACGATAGCGACATGTAGCAACACAAATGGTATGGCACATATATCAACAAGTGGCGGTTTGCGACCGCTTCAATTCAAATTGGATAATCAAGTGGCAACGACTGATAGTATTTTTAGGAATTTGAGTGCGGGTAATCATAGTATTATAGTTACCGATGCGGCTAATTGTGCCATTACAATGAGTTTTGCAATACCCAATTTACCACCACCGACACTTGTCGGCGTCCAAACGACCCCCTCAGTATGCGGGCGAAATGATGGCAGTTTGAGCATTAATGCACAAAATGGAACAGGTCTTTTGACCTATCAATTGGACAATCGAGCAAAGCGCAGTCAACCCAAATTTGATTCTTTGGCAACGGGTGCTTATCTCCTAACTATTAGAGACTCAATAGGTTGTACCGATACAACGACCATTATTATTCCTAATAAATCACAACCGACGATTGATTCTGTACGCATTTTGCCTGCAAATTGCAGCAAAAACAATGGTCAGATAACCGTTTTTGGGCGTGGAGAAACGCCTAATATTCAATACAGCCTTGACAGTATTTTATATGTTTCAACGTCCCTCTTTTCAAATTTGAGAGACGGCAGCTACAAAGTCTTCGTAAGGGATACCAATAAATGTATGACTTCAAAAACTGTCGTCGTTAATCGACTTGCACCGCCTAAATTTGATTCAATTACCATAAAACCAAGCACTTGCGCAAAGGACAATGGCAATATTTTAGTCGTTGCACAAAATGTCACGTTTAGTTTAGACAGTCTTTTATTCAATTCAACACGTCAATTTTCTAACCTAAAAAACGGAAACTACACCATATATATACGTGACTCTGGAAACTGCGTAATTTCTCAAAAAGCAACCGTTTCAAAAATTTTACCACCGACTATTGAGAACATCAAAATGCAGTCTGAAAGTTGTCAGAAAAACGATGGTCAAATCATTGTCAAAGCCAGTAGTCCAGCCAGTTCTTTGTGGTTTAGTCTTGATTCCAACTTCACACGCCGCGATTCATTTCTTAATTTGAGAAGCGGCATTTTTACCGTTTCTGTTAGAGATTCTTTCAATTGTATTGTAAAACAAAATACAACCGTTCAAAACCAACCTGTTCCGCTCATTGAAGAAATCAAAACGACCCCCTCAGTATGTGACGGTGCAACAGGCGTTATTTTGATAAAAGCTAAAGGCGGCAGCGCAATGTCTTATAGTATTGACAGCTCAAAATTTCAAGCGGATTATATATTCCGAAATGTCAAAGCAGGTAAATACAATGTCATTGTCAAAGACAAAAATGATTGCCAAACTGTTGTTCAAACCGAAGTCATACGCGATTGCGGTTTGTTTATTCCAACCGCTTTTTCGCCAAATGAAGACGGCTATAATGACTATTTTATGTTTTTTGGCGATGCCACAAAGGTGGATAAAGTATTGGATTTCAAGATATTCAATCGTTGGGGCATCCTTGTTCATAGCGATATCTCAGTTCAAATCAACAATGAAACGACTGGGTGGGATGGTAAATTCAAAAATAAAGAAGTCGAAAGCGGTATCTATGTTTATTATTTAAAAGTACAATTAATGGACGGGACGACAATAGTAGAGAAAGGCGATGTAACTTTGTTGCGGTAATAATGCAAACCATGCGTTTATTTTATCTCATATTGAGCATTTTCTTTCAGAATCGTCGTTTAAAAATATGAAACATATAGATTTTATTATTGTGGGACAAGGTTTGGCAGGTTCCGTTTTAGCCCATTTATTGCTTAAAAAAGGGCAAAAAGTCGTCGTTATGGACAATCATACTGAGGGAGGTAAAAAATCATCTTCGCAGATTGCGGCAGGTGTTATTAATCCCATTACTGGTATGAGATTCGTTAAAACATGGCGTATTGATGCGTTTTTACCTGCGGCACGTTCACTCTATTTAGAAATCGAAACCGTTTTAGGAGTCAAATTGTGGCATGAACGTTTGATTTTCAGAGCTTTACGCAATATTGAGGAAGAAAATAATTGGTTACTTCGAAATACATTTCCCGATTACCAACCTTATTGTGGAAAAATAGACCCCTCAGTATCCAACTATGATGAAAGCAAATTCAAGCCTTTTTATGCCTTAGCCGAAGTCAAAAATGGTGCACAAGTCAATTTACCTGCCCTTGTTGATCATTTTAGGCATTATTTTGAAAAAAAACAAATATTATTATCTGACCATTTTAATACTTCTCAACTGTCTTTTTCAAAAGAAAATGTAGCATACAAGGGTATAAAAGCTTCAAAAATTATTTTTTGTGAAGGCATAAATGCTATGGAAAACCCTTATTTCAATTATTTACCTTTCAATCCGGACAAAGGCGAATTGCTCTTAGTTCGTATTCCAAATTTGGATTTGAATCATATTTTTAAAAACAAAATGGCTATTGTGCCACTTCATGATACTGAGGGGGGACAAAATGATTTGTATTGGGTAGGCGCAACAAATGCATGGAAATTCGAAAATGATTTACCACAAAACACAAGTAAGGAATTGATAATCAACGAATTGTCTAAAACCATAAATACCCCTTTTGAAGTTATTGAGCATCACGCAGCGATTCGTCCGACAGTTAAAGACCGCAGACCATTTTTGGGTTTGCATCCACAACAGGCTCAATTAGGCATATTCAATGGCTTTGGTACAAAAGGGGTGTCGCTTGTCCCATTTTGGGCAGAACATTTTTGCGCGTTTTTACTTAATGAAGAATCACTCGATAAGGAAGTTGATATTAAACGATTCCAATGACTACTTATTTGCCTTTAGCGACCAGCGTTTCTTTCTGTATCAACTCCGATTTGCTTAAAATCACAAACTCTTCGGGCACATAAATGAACATTTTTACCGTTTCACGGCACAATTGTCCGAGATGTTTGATTTGTGGTCGAACTGACAATTTTGAACGGAAGACAATGGCTTCTTCGCGTTGCTCAATTTCAAAATCGTAGCGACCGTCTTTGATGAGGATACCCAGCAAATCCATATTGCCGCCATCAAGTCGTGCAGTGGTTTCAATCATCAGTTGGACACCATTCCATGGACGAAGTTCATAGGGGTCGGTTGATTGAATAGAAATACGTCTAACACCATTTTTAATGTCATAAGTCTGAAAAAAGGTTTTTTCAACTTGTGCACTCATAATACCGACGTGTAGCAACAGTGTTGTAGTTAAAAGTAGATGTTTAATCATGGATAAAAAGTGTTTGTTTATAAATAAGTTTGTTAATTGTTAGGGGCAGTTAAATTGTATTTGTTAAGTACGTCTTAGTATAAAAGGGTAATTTAAGTATAGAACAATTTGATTACATATTCAAGGCGTAAAAATTCCCGCAGTAAATCTCAAATGGACAATTTACTGAGGGAATCGGGTAATAAAATTCTAAATTTATGGATTCAGTTTGGCAACGATTTTATTCGAGTCGCCATTCTTTAATACTGTAGCACCTTTCGGAACGTAAATAATGTAGTTTATTTGTTCTTTAACATCACTTCCGTTAATTTTTATCAAATTTTGTAGTAAAGGTGCGAAAACAACAAAGGATTCGTCTTTAATTTCTGATTTCAATGTGTAACGACCTGTTTCAGCAAAGGCTTTCAGTGTTGCGTCATTTGTTGTTGCTAAGGTAACAGTCATTTGGATACGCAATAGCTCCGAGTCCCAAGGAATGATTTGCATGTGCTCACCTAAGTTAAGCATAATGGATTGTTTACTTTGTAGATTGAACGATTTGACGAATGTTCGTTCGGCTTGTCCTGTTGCAATGCTCGCAAGCAGCAGCAGAGGCAGAGTCATAGAAAGTGTAAAGCTTTTCATCATAACTACCTCCTTATTTTATTAAAAGTGAATGAATTAAAATGTTTATCATAGAATTATGTTTGTCTCAAATTCCCTATAAAATTAAACTAAATTCACCTAAAAAACAAGTTTTTGTTTGAATAAATGCTTAATAACGAATTTTATTTTATAGTGCTGTAATTTCTACCCCCTCAGTAAAATCCCTAATCAAGGCTTCTTCAAGGCTGATTTTCAAAATAGCCGCTTTCATTTCTAACAAAGTTTGTGTCACTTCGCTTTGTCGGATACTAAAAGTTATGCAACCATCTAAATCAAATTTTTGCTCTAAAATATTGAGTGACAATCGTTTAAGGGCATTCATAACATCAGGCATTTTGTCATAACCGAAACGAATATCAAAAATATCTTCAATAATGCGGTCTTCAATTGTGGCTTGCCGAAACGCTTCAGCCGTACTTTCACGATAAGCACCGATTAACCCAGACGTTCCCAACAGCGTACCACCAAAATATCGAACGACCACAACGCCTACATTTGTCAAACCAAAAGAATCAATTTGTCCTAAAATTGGACGACCTGCTGTACCACTTGGCTCGCCATCATCGTTTGCGCGATGGCGATTACCGTCTAAACCTAAACGCCATGCAAAGCAATGATGCCGCCCTTTTGGGTGTTCTTTCTTTATTTTTTCTAAAAAAACAGGAAAATCGGCTTCTGTACTGAGGGGGGTCGTGTAGGCAATAAACTTTGAACCGCGGTCTTTGAATTCACCGATAGTAGGCGCAGCTATGGTTTTGAAAGTGTCTTTTTGCATCGTTTTAAAATTGATTTTACTGAGGGGAGGTTATTTGAGGGTGTAAAATTACTTTTTTAAATCCTTAGACCCCTCAGTATTCTAAGCATTTTTATAACTTTGCGGCGATAATTGAACCTGTACGTTTCAAAAAACATACAGGTTTTATTTTTTTAACAATTGATTATCCAATCCTTTCCAATGACTGCGACAGAACTGAACGTAACCGTCGAAACTGCTAAGAATTTGGGCTTGCTGCCTGAAGAATTTGACAAAATTTGTGAAATCATGGGCAGAACGCCCAATTTTACAGAACTCTCCATCTTCTCCGTCATGTGGTCGGAGCATTGTAGTTATAAGAACTCAATCACTTATCTGAAAAAACTGCCACGTGATGGTAAGCGTCTCCTCGTTGGTGCGGGTGAAGAAAACGCAGGTTTGGTGGACATTGGCGATGGTTTGGCTTGTTGCTTCAAAATCGAAAGCCACAATCACCCATCTGCAATTGAGCCTTTTCAAGGTGCTGCAACAGGTGTTGGTGGTATTCAACGCGATATTTTTACTATGGGTGCGCGTCCGATTGCGTCGCTCAATTCGCTTCGTTTTGGCGATTTGTCAAGCCCACACATGCGCCGTTTGGTGAAAGGTGTTGTGGAAGGTATTGGTCATTATGGCAACTGTTTTGGCGTGCCAACAGTTGGTGGCGAAGTGTATTTCAATGATTGTTACAACCACGATATTCTTGTCAATGCGATGTCTGCGGGCATCGTAAAAGTAGGTGAGACCATTTCTGCAACGGCAGAAGGTGTCGGCAATCCTGTTTTTATCGTCGGTTCGTCAACGGGCAAAGACGGTATTCACGGTGCAACGTTTGCGAGTGCTGACCTCGATGAAAACAGTGCAGATGACCTCCCCTCAGTACAAGTAGGCGACCCTTTTCAAGAGAAATTGCTGTTGGAAGCGACTTTGGAAGTCATCGCAACAGGAGCTGTCGTCGGTATGCAAGACATGGGTGCTGCAGGTATTATATGTTCAACTTCTGAAATGTCGGCAAAGGGTGGGGTAGGTATGATTATCAACCTCAACGAAGTGCCGAAACGCCAACAGAATATGAAAGATTGGGAAATCTTGTTGTCTGAAAGCCAAGAGCGTATGTTGATTGTGGTGCAAAAAGGCGAAGAGCAAAAAGTGCTTGATGTATTTGATAAATGGGATTTGCAGTGCGCTGAAATTGGCGTGGTGACAGATACAGGTCGTTTGGAGTTCTTTTATCATGGTGAAAAAGTGGCGGATGTACCTGCTGAACCTTTGGTTTTGGGCGGTGGCGCACCTGTTTATCAGCGTGAATTTACCACCCCTCAGTATTTTAAAGAAATTGAAAAATATAATATTAACGAAATAGCAGAGCCAACAGATTTGCTTGAAGCGGCTAAAAATCTTTGGAATTCGCCCAATATTGCTTCAAAACGTTGGGTTTATGAGCAATATGACTCGATGGTGAGAACAGGTACAATGACGACAAATGAACCCGCTGATGCAGCTATTGTTCGTGTGAACGGTACTAAAAAAGCTTTGGCTTTGACAACGGATTGTAATTCGGCTTACGTTTATGCTGACCCTTACAAAGGTGGTTTGATTGCCGTTGCAGAAGCGGCTCGAAACATCGTTTGTAGCGGTGGCGAACCTGTGGCTATTACAAACTGTTTGAATTTTGGCAATCCATATATGCCTGAGGTTTATTATCAATTTGTGTATGCTTTACAAGGTATGGGCGACGCTTGTCGTCGTTTCAATACGCCTGTGACGGGTGGCAACGTTTCTTTTTACAATCAGATGCAACAAGATGGCAAAACGGTGCCTGTTTTCCCTACGCCAACAATTGGTATGTTGGGTTTATTAGATGATTATGACAATCGTATGTCGTTGGATTTCAAATCAGAAGGCGATATTGTTTATTTGATTGGCACTTGCCGCAACGATATTTCAAGTTCAGAATATCTGATGCGTTTGCATGGTGTTAAACATTCCCCTGCACCTTATTTTGATTTAGAAGAAGAGGTTAATATTCAAAATGCGATTCAAAATCTCATCAAAAACAAGATGATTCAGTCTGCACATGATGTTTCTGAAGGCGGTTTGTTTGTTACTTTGATGGAGTCTGGAATGCCTCGTGGTTTAGGTTTTGAACTTGAAAATCCAAAGAATACTGAGGGGGTACGTTTAGACGCATATCTCTATGGTGAAAGTCAAAGCCGTGTGGTTGTTTCCATAAAACCTGTGGAAACGGCTGGTTTTGAATCATTTTTGACAGAATTAGGCGTTGATTTCTCTAAAATTGGTCAAGTTAAGGGTGAAAATGTCCGTATTTTTGGCGAAGTTTGGGGCAATATTTCAACATGGAAAAAGACGTATGATAATATATTGGGCGATATTATGAATGAAAATTGATTAACAACTTTTTTTAGACCACAGATTTGACGGATACGTTAAATCTGTGGTCTATTCAACCAAACCAATGAGAAAACATGTACACATCAAAAAAATATCTGGTCTCACCTTGGATAATTGAAACTTGCAGCACTTTTTTAACAACCCATTCTCTGGGCAATCGAGGTGTCGAAGATGGTACTTTTGATCAACAACTCACGGGTCTGATAGGCGAATACATTGTCTATTATCACCTAAAAGGGCATAAACCGGATTTATCTCAAAAAAATGATGGCTTTGATGGCGGCATTGATATTGTCCACAACAAAGTGCGTATTGATGTCAAAACAATGGGCAGAAACAGCTATGTAAAGGGCGAATATGTGAATAGTTTCTACGTCATGCAGCAAAAATACGATTGCGATGTCCTCGTTTTTTGTAGTTATCATAAAAGTGAAAAAGTCATTGAAATTTGTGGTTGGATTCACAAAAAGGAACTGCCACAAAAAGGCATTTTTTACAAAGCGGGTACAAAACGTTTGAGAAATAACGGCACATCTTTTATTTTCCGACAAGACAATTATGAAGTAAAAAATCAAGACCTTAAAGTTATTGATACCTTAAAAATCAAAAATTACTGAGGGGATGATTTCTTAACAAAAATCCCTTTTTGTCCTTACATTTGCCGAAATCTAAAATATAAAATCATGAAAAAATATCTTTTTTTATTCTTAATCGCATCCATTAGCCTTGTTTCTTGTGTAGAAAAGAAAGGCGCAACCATTTCAGGAACAGTTAAAAATGCCGCTGGTTTGGAGGGTATGTTCGAGGAAGTATTGATGCAACAAGCCTTACCCATTCAAAAAGTGTCGTTTAAGTCTGATGGCACATTCTCTATTCCTATGCCGGAAGGAGCAAAAGGCGGTATTTATCGCTTGAAAATTGGACAAAAACAATTGAATTTTATCTTAAATGGTAAAGAAAAAGAAGTGACTGTTGAAGCTGATTTGGCGACATTGGAACGCACGAACTATACAGTTAAAGGTTCGCCAGATACAGAGTTGTATCTCAAAACTTTCAACGACCTTGCTTCGGGAACTTCTAAGATTGAGAATGTGAAATCAACCATTGAAACGGCTGAAAATCCGCTTTTGAGTATGCTTTTAGCTTTGCAAATTCAAGACTTTTCTTCGCCCGACTATCTTGATTTGCATAAAAGCATTGCTTCAAAATTGGAGAAATCATTCCCTGGCAGTCGTTATGCTACGGATTATGCCACCATTTTAACGACATTCCAAAATCAAGTTGCGATGGAGACTGCGGGTGCAACAACCGTTGCCGTTGGTCAACCTGCGCCTGATATTGCTTTGGCAAATCCTGATGGAAAAGTGATGAAATTATCTGATTTGAAAGGTAAAGTTGTATTACTCGATTTTTGGGCTTCATGGTGTGGTCCTTGCCGTCGAGCGAACCCCTCAGTAGTGGCGGCTTATAATCGCTTTAAAGGTAAAGGTTTTGAAATTTACAGTGTTTCTCTTGATAAAGATAGGGACAAATGGGTGGATGCCATCAAGCAAGACAATCTAAATTGGGCGAATCATGTGAGCGATTTAAAGTTTTGGAACAGCCAAGCGGCGCAACTTTATCAAGTGCAAGCCATTCCACAGCAATATTTGATTGACCGATCTGGTAAAATTCAAGCGATTGCCAAAGCAGGCTTTTCTATTGATGCTGAATTGGAGAAAATGTTGAATTAGAACTTTTGGAATTTAACAGAATCCTCGTATATTTGAACAAAATGTGTTTCCGTTTGTCCACATTCTAAATATGTCCAAAATGATACGTCTTATATTCACTCTCGTTGTTTTGTCAACGACTCAAATAGCTGCTCAATCTACGCGCCTCAATGCGGATGCAAAAGGCATTATTTACAACAAAGAAAAAGCACTCGATTTGCGTATTCATACGCATGGTTGGGCGGCTAACTACATAATAGGTGATATAAAAAGTTATTATAAAACAACTTTTTTCCGCTTCGGTTTAGGTGAATTGAAACACCACAAAGAAGTCCGCAAATCATCAGAACCCAGCAATTTGCCGAGCCAAAGTTTCCGTCAATATACTTATGGAAAGCAAAATTTCGCTTTTGTACTGAGGGGGAGCTATGGCGGGAAACGGTACTTTACGGAAAAGGCGGCAAAGAATGGTGTTGCGCTTGCAGTCAGTTATTCAGGTGGTATCACAACAGCATTAATGATGCCTTATTACATTGAGGTTGGTGGACCACGCGATGCTAAAACTACCTCTATCAAATACACAGAAGATACTAAAGTAGATTTTCTCGACCCTTTTAGAGTCAAAGGTAAATCGGGTATTCTGAAAGGTATTGGCGAAACACAAGTCATTCCAGGTATACATGGTCAAATAGGTGTCCATCTCGATTGGGGCGCATTCGATGAATTTATGCGTGCCGTTGAAGCGGGTATTATGATTGATATTTTCCCTAAAAGATTACCCATCATGGTTTCAGAGGAGAATCGTCCTTATTTTTTCAACCTTTATGTATCTTTGCAGTTAGGTAAAAGAAATTAATTTTTTTAATGGATAATGGATAGTTGATAATGGATAATAGCTATCCAACCTTAATTATCCATTATCCATTATCAACTATCCATTATCCATTAAAATTTATGGTCGAATTACAAATAGCAGAACCCAAACCACAACGTTCTCCACGTCCAGATTGGTTGCGGGTCAAATTACCGATAGGAGAGGAGTACAAAAAAGTACGCTCGCTCGTTGATACTTACAATTTACATACAATTTGTCAAAGTGGTCATTGTCCGAATATGGGCGAATGTTGGGGTGCCGGTACGGCAACGTTTATGATTTTAGGCAATGTCTGTACACGCAGTTGTTCTTTTTGTGCTGTAAAGACAGGTCGCCCAACTGAATATGATGCCGATGAACCTCGTCGCGTTGCCGAAGCCATCAAACTCATGGGTGTTAAACACGCTGTATTAACTTCCGTCAATAGAGATGAATTAAAAGACCGTGGTGCAGAAATTTGGTTTCAAACCGTCGTCAATGTCAAAGGTTTAAGCCCTGAAACAACGATTGAAACCTTGATTCCAGATACTAAATCTAATTGGCCTGCTTTAGAACGTATGATTTCAGGAGGTCAAGAAGTGGTGTCGCACAATATGGAAACCGTTGAAAGACTGTACCGTAAAGTCCGTCCGCAAGCCAAATACGAGCGCAGTCTTGAACAAATCAAGCGCACAAAAGAATTTGGCAAACGAACAAAGTCAGGCGTTATGGTTGGTTTAGGTGAAACCAAAGAAGAAATGTTTAAGATCATGGACGATTTGGTGGAAAATGGTTGCGATGTCTTAACCATCGGTCAATATCTGCAACCGACAAAAATGCACATCGAAGTTGCAGAATTCGTTCATCCTGATGTTTTTGCAGAATACAAAGAAGTTGGTTTGTCCAAAGGTTTTAACTATGTCGAAAGTGGTCCTTTGGTAAGGTCAAGTTATCATGCAGAGCGACATATTTGACATCTCCTGTCGTCAACTTAACGAATATTGGGGTTGTGTAAAAAGTCTGCGAGGCTTAAATTCTCCGCTCTGCATTAAATTTTTACTAATTTTATATTTTTTACTTTTCTATTATCATATTTTTCCTTCAATAGCTCTAATAAAGGGTTCAACTTTCGGAAAAGCATCAAAAAAGAACCCTTTAAGCTCTTTTTTGATGCTTTTCAACCTTTTTAGCAGCCCTTTGGACATAGTATCCTGCCAAATACCTGATTGTTGGCAATACACCTTACGTAAATTGTGCCCAATAGCCAATAATCCGTATTCTACATAGACTTTATTTTTACCCCAAGATAAATCGATCATGATGCATATTGAACTTTATGTCTCCGAAGACCGATTCTACCTCTATTGACCTTTCTTTCCTCATGTCTTTGCCTTTGGTACTGCCGATGAACAAAACGTAAACTGCTTCGAAATAGAGTGTAGTTTCGAAGCCCAACAATTTGAGTACGGTTGTTGTGGATAATCAAAACGATAAAGGGTTAAAAACCAAAGTTTTCCCAAATCCTTTCACAGATGCCTTAACCGTTGTTTTAGAAAATGGAGAGAAAACAGGCAATGTTTCTATCACGCTAACAGATGTTTTAGGACAAAAATTTTATGTGCAGAAAATACCTTTTTATCTTTCACTGCCGATAATACTGTAACAGTACCAACAGGAACAGCTGTTATTGGTCACTATATCAGCGGTGCATGGAATGAATTGGATATGACTTTGGTATCTCATTCTGGACAAACTTACACAGGTACAAATGCATCGGGTTCATTCTCTCCATTTGGTGGTGGTGAAACAGGTGGTTTTAATGCTGTTTTATCAACAGAACTTCTTTCTTTCAATGCCAAATCCAACAGCAACACAAATGTTTTGTCTTGGTCAACCGCCACCGAAAAGAACAACATGCACTTCAACATCGAGCGCAGCGCAAACGGTTCTAACTTCACAAGCATCGGTACGGTGAAAGGCAGTGGCACAACGACAAACGCCAACAACTATACATTCACAGACGAGACCCCCCTCAGTATAAGTTACTATCGTTTGCAGTCTGTTGACTTTAATGGTAAATCACAAGCGTCTAATGTCGTTACTGTATTCAGAAGCACAAGTGGTAAACTGAAAGTGTATCCAACTGTGGCATCTGATAAATTGAATATTGTTTTAGACAATACGGATACACAAACATTCAGCATCAGCGATTTGATGGGCAAAACTGTTCAAATAGGGCAATTGAATGGTCAAAAAGAGTTGTCTATCTCAACATTGGCGGCTGGCACTTATGTTCTGAAAGTGGGTAGCGAAGTGGTGAAGTTTGTGAAGAACTAAACGTCAGGTATAGTAAACAGAAAATGAATAGATTTTATTTTTTTTTTGCAAAAAAAAACAAAAAATCTATTCATTTTCTGTTTACTATACCTTTTTCCGTTTCAAAATAGTAAGAGAATGAGCTAAAGTTAGCAGAGGTACGAGCTAAAATAGCAAGAGAAAGAGCAATAGTTAGCAGGGGTACGAGCTAAAATAGCAAGAGAATGAGCAAAGGTTAGTAGAGGTATGAGCTAAAATAGCAAGAGAATGAGCAAAGGTTAGTAGAGGTATGAGCAAAAATAGCAAGAGAATGAGCTAAAGTTAGTAGAGGTATGAGCAAAAATAGCAAGGCATGTTGTAAAGAGAAGCAATATATGTTCAGGGAACTTGCTAAGTTCCCCGAACATAATACTCGAAATCAAGGTGTTTTTGGCATTTTTTTACCTTTTTTGCCTTCACCTGCCGCCTTTTTTTTGAAAGGCGCACCCAAAGTATCGCGAATAGGTACCAATGTAACATCATCATCGGCAGCATCTTGAGAGGCAGCGTAGATGGCGCGATAATCGAGGTCCATTTCTTTGCCGATACAAGTATTGGCACTGGTCAGGCGGTCAATGTGCTTATTGAGTTCAGCTATTTTGGCTAAATTGCTGTCATGCGCCGCTTTGTTATCAATAAGATTTTGGGTTGTGAAATCACGCTTTAAGTGATTTTCAAATTGAGATGCGCTGTCAATGGCTTTTTGGACAAGAAGCAATACTTTTTTGTTCACTTTTCTGCCTTTTTTGTCTTTTGGAGCCACTGTTGGCAACTGACTGGTAGATTCATCAACGATTTGCAAGCCTTCATAAAAGCGCGCATCAGATGTGGGTTCAACTTTGGAATGAACTTTTGATTTCATTGTTTTTTTTGATTTAAAAAGTTTAAAAAAATGGTGAATACTGAGGGGGTGGTTTTTAGAGATAAAACAATTGTTAGATTCTATTAAAACTTATTAGCCAACTATATAATCTTGTTTTTAGTTCATTTGTGCATAAGTTTTTTTACAAATACAAAGATTTTAAATATTGTCAAGGCAGATAAACCATTTACTGTGTTTAAAAGAGAGTTTTTATGTTATGTTTTGACTTGAACAACTATTACGGAAACGTTACCGCAATTATTGGAAATTAAGTATTTTATTTAACTTAATTTTGCATTACTAAAATAATATTTGGCTACTAAACGATTTTAGTTAATTTTTATAATTGATAACCCTTCCTCGCAATTTTACAAATTATTTATTAATCATTAATTTATCTCTATAATATGAAAATGTCTTTACACTTAAAAACCGTTCAATCATTATTTATCGTTTTATTGCTTTGCTTTACGCAAGCAACGAGCATATCCGCTCAACAAGCCATCAGTGAATGGCGTTCAGCCGTTTCAGGTGATTTTAACAATGCCGGGGGAACTGTTTGGGAAAGAAATGTAGTAGGTACATGGACTCTACAAGCAGCAGCAGCAAGACCAAGTGGCAGCTCAAATGTGACAATTAGAGCGGGACACACGGTTACCTTGAGTGCCACGACATCTATTTTAGGTTTAACAATAGAGGCAGGTGCGACCCTTAATTCAACAGCGACTTCACCCTCTACTGTGACATTTAGAATCGGGACGAGTTCTAGTGCGGATGTGACTGCAGGATATACAAACAATGTTGTTGTTATTCAGAATGATGGTGTTTTTGGTTCAACAACAGGTACTGGAGATGGTATCGCTTTTGAAATGTCACCAAACTGCGCAAGTTTAACGATTCAAGGTTCTGGTATTACTAAATTAGCCCGTTTTAGACCACAACCGGCTAATCCCAACTCTCCTGCTACTTTTACTGTTAACCAAAATATGGATTTAGTGATTAACAATAACTATGCTTTCACGGGTACTCAAAACGGTTCCTCTCAGACGGCAACTGAAAATTTTATCATCAATATCAATGCAGGTAAAACGGTAAAATTGTATTCAGGTGGTTCTTTTCACGGTACAAGCACGGTACAGGGTAATCCTTCTGGAACATATACTTACAATATTTTTGGTACTTTGGATAATAGTGCTGCTTCTTGGGGATTTTTAACGAGTACAGCAGGAAATCCGAGTTTGAATTTGAATATCAAGAATGGCGGTACCATGAAATTAGGTCCTGCAAATTCAATTTATAGAGGTGGCAATAATGGCAGTATCAATTTGACAATAGAAAGCGGTGGTATTGTTGATGGCACAGCTGCTACCAGCATTAACAATAACAACTCAATGCTTGGTACAGGTTATACATGGTTTGTGACTCAAGGCACAGGAACTTTGAAACAAACAGTAGGTGCGACATCTACAACTTTTCCTATTGGTGCCAGTTTGACAAGCTACAACCCAGTTACATTGAACAATGGAGGAGGAAATGCCTTTTCTGCAAGTGTTGTAGCAGGAAATACACCGGGCGGTTTACCAAACGTGACAAAAGCACTCAACAGAACATGGGGCATTGTACCAGCTACATTCCCCGCCACAGCGGATATAACATTTGGTTATAACACAGGAGAAGGCAATGCCAGTTGTGTATTGGCTGACCCGATGCAATTGAACTTTAGTACAGGTGGTGCATGGTCAGCACTTGGCACTGCAACACCAAGCGTACCTTCTTCAGGTAGTACAAACTTTCAAGTAAGTTATAGCGGCACAGCATCATTTGGTTTTTTCAATTTAGTCAATGGCACAGCTATTCCAGTAGAATTGACAACTTTCAAAGGTTATGCGAAAGGTGTCGTTAATATGTTGGAATGGTCAACAGCCACAGAGCGCAACAACCGCGAATTTGCCATCGAACGCAGCATCAATGGCGTAGATTTTCAACAAATAGGTTCCGTAAAAGGCCATGGTAATGCGTCAACTGTAAACAATTACAGTTTCACAGACGATGCAGCACCCCTCAGTATTGGCTATTACAGATTGCGTCAAATTGATTTTGATGGTAAAGAAACCGTATCAAAAGCGGTAACTATCGCACGCAACGGCAGTGGTAAAGTGGGTCTCACTAAACTATACCCCTCAGTAACAAGCGACTATTTAAACATAGAAATGACAACTGTTGGTAACACATCATTAACGATTACAGATTTAATGGGTCGTGTTGTTTCAACAAGACAATTAGGTGATACAAATGGCTCATTGTTACAGCGTCTTGATGTAACAAATTTATCAAGCGGTCTTTATTTTGTCACTTTACAATCAGGCAGTTCTAGCCTAACAGAGAAATTCGAGAAGAAATAGTATGTAAATAATGGTGAATGGTGAATGATTCACCATTCACCATTACCCTTATCTTTGAATCAAACAACAGATTTTCGTAATGAAAAAATTAAACTTCACTTTACTGTTAGCATTGCTAACAATTACTTCGTATGCTCAATCGGTGCTTTTTGATTACCATTTTAATACATCACCACTACCTGCGGCTATTACATATACGAGTGGTGGTTCGTTTAGTACGAGTAAAACAGGCGATGCTAACTGTTCTGCCGGTGCTGTATCCATCCCATTAGCGGGCTCAATGAGTATTGACGTGTCAAGTTGTAGTGTTTTTCGAGTCAATATGAAATCATCGGCAAGTGGTGCGCGAACGGTAATTGTCAGTTATAAATTACAAAGTGATCCTACGTTCACTGTTCTGTCGCCTTCGCTGTCTGTTATTACAGGCTCTTACGACTTTCATACTTTGTTTCCCAGTATAATATCCAATTCCCCAATCACAGTCAAGATAGAATGTACGAACGGTGGTACGCTTCAAGTTCATGATTTATACGTTGTAGGTAGTAGTGTCGTCAGTAATGCAGCAGAAATCACAGCTTTTGCTATACCTAATCAAATAGGTAACGCTACCATTAACAGCGGTGCAGGAACGATAGCCGTAAACGTACCACTTGGCACAGATTTAACATCTGTCACACCTTCAACCTTAACCATTTCGACCAATGCAACCATAAATCCAACTGCCGCAACTGCGCGCAATTTTTCAAGCCCTGTTAGTTATGTCGTTACTGCACAAGACGGCACAACGATGAAGACATGGACAGTGACAGTCAACACAGTAGCCTCAACATTAAAAGAAATAACCGCTTTTCAAATATCACCCAGTCAAATAGGAGCAGCAACCATCAATTCAGGTGCTGGAATGATAGCGGTTAGTATGCCCTTTGGTTCGGTATTGACAAACCTTGTTCCCACTACTTTAACGATTTCTTCGAATGCAACGATTAGCCCCTTGGCAAACAGCGCACAAGACTTTTCAAGCCCTGTTGTTTATACAGTTACGGCACAAGACAACTCGACAAAAACGTGGACAGTCACAGCCACTATAGTTACCTCAACATTAAAAGAAATTACTGCTTTTCAATTGGCACCGAGTCAAATAGGCGCATCATCCATTAATTCAGGTGCTGGAACGATTGCTGTAAATATGCCGCTTGGTTCGACATTGACGAACCTTGTTCCCACTACTTTAACGATTTCTTCAAATGCAACAATTAGCCCTTTAGCTAACAGCGCACAAGATTTTTCAAACCCAGTTGTCTATACTGTAACAGCACAAGATAACTCGACAAAAACGTGGACAGTTACTGTGACATTGATAGACCCTAATGCGGCTGTTACAGATTATCAAGCAGAAGATGCGACATTTACAGGTACTGTTGCCACCAATCACTTAAATTATACAGGCACGGGTTTTATTGATTTTGCCACAAGTGGTCCGAATACGATTATTTTCAATGTTTGTCAACAAGTCGCTGGTAGTCAGACGGTTAAGTTCCGCTATTCTTTTGCGAAAGATGAAGTTAGAACAGCCGAACTTTTCATCAATGATGTCTCAAATGGCAGTGTTTTGTTTCCACGCACCACCGCTTTTGACGAATGGGTAGAAACTACATCAACAGTAACGTTGCAACAAGGCATCAATACTATAAAGTTGTATTGGGCAGCAACCGACGGACCCAATCTCGATAAAATGTCAATTACTGGCGCACAATGTGCCAGCTATACCTTGACAATTGCGACAACAAATGGCGGCACTGTTACAAAAAATCCAAGTCGGACAAACAATAAATACTTCGACGTCGAAAGCGTTACTTTAACAGCTGTCAATGCTACAAACGCTACTTTTAGCAATTGGTCAGGCGATTTGACAGGTTCAACCAACCCCTCAGTAGTAGCGATGACAAGCAATAAAAACATCACCGCAAATTTCACAAGTGTTTCAACCTATACTTTAACACTCAATAAAACAGGTATTGGCAGCGTATCAGCCAGCCCAGCCGCTACGAATGGTGTTTATGCGGCTGGTACAGTCGTTACCTTGACCGCTTCACCTTTATTGGGCAATAGTTTTATCAATTGGACAGGCGATGCTTCAGGCACCAACAGCACGACAACCGTGACGATGAACGCCAACAAAAGCGCAACTGGCAATTTTACGTCCAATTATTCATTCAATTTCAACAAAGTTGTTGGTTTTGCAAGTGTCGCCGGCGATGGCTTTGCGGGACCAACAACAGGCGGTCAGACCACAACACAACCTGTTTTGTGTATCAATGGCCCTGCCGAGTTCAATAAATTGTGTGAAAGCCTCTACAACCGTCAACGTGCTTATGGAAATAAATCCCAGACGGGAAGTAATATTATGACCAAAGCACCACTTATCATTCTCATCAAAGCAGGTGAATATGATGCATCACAAACCCTTTCTACCATTGGTGCCAATGCTTATGGCAACGATATGTTGGATATTGCAGAACAAGGTGATTTGACATTTATTGGAGAGGATGGCGTAACATTTAAGTTTGGTATCAATGTCAAACGCTCTTTTAATATCATCATTCGCAATATTTCTTTCCACAGTTATGGTGACGATGGTGTCAATGTCGGTTATCCTGAAACGCACCATATCTGGATTGACCACTGTTCTTTTGGACACCCAACAGCTTTACCCGTTAATAAAGATACGCCCGATGGCACTTCAGAAGTTAAAGACGGCGCAAGCTTTATCACTATATCCTGGTGTTTGTATCGTAACCACTGGAAAACCTGCCTTATGGGTCATTCAGACAATAATGGTGCAACAGACGCGGGACGTTTGAAAGTCACTTACTTTGCCAACTTCTTTTATAATACCAATTCACGACATCCACGTACACGTTTTGGTAATGCCCATGTGTTGAATAATTTGTACGAAAACGTAGGTTTAGGTCGTGAAGGTCAATTAGGTTATGGCATAGGCGCATCAAACAATTCATCAGTGTGGGCTGAAGGAAACTTTTTCCTCGATACACGCTGGCCTATGTTGGCAGATAGAAGCAATTCCGACTTTTCAGCTGTTTATGGCGCCAACTTGCTTTCACCAAACAGTAACATCCAATGTTTCGGTTTAAAATCTGTAAATAATGAATACGATGACAATGGTTTGAGTAGTAATAACAGCTTAACGTTAGTCGGCAAAGTAGCCCCTGCGATGTTAAATCCAAGTGGTTTTTCAATTAAGTTTGATGAATTGTCAACGCCAAGTTTCACTTTTAATCCAGCTAATGATTATAACTATTCGGCTGACTTGTTGCCTGCTGCGGCTGTACGTGTTTTGATACCGCAATATGCAGGTGCAGGCAAAGTAAATTGGGGTGTTAACTGTACCACAATACCCTTAAATCTCATAGATTTTGCAGTAACAAGACGGGACAATGAAGCCGTTTTGACATGGAAAACAGTCAATGAGCAAAATGTCAGTCATTTTGAAGTGGAACGCAGCGATGATGGCAAAGTATTTAACGCGGTCGGTCAAACAAAAGCGAACAATACGCTCGATGTGCATACATATACTTTGACAGATAAAATGTCGTTGGGTCAAATCCAATATTATCGCCTAAAAATGGTTGATTATGATGGAACAATTACGTATTCTAAAATTTTGACGCTTACGAAGAAAGGAGCCAATTCATTCAAAATCTACCCCTCAGTAACTAAAGACATTTTGACAGTAGAAACAACAACTTCAGGTGCATCAACTATAAATATCGTTGATGTCTTAGGACGCATCGTTTCAACGAAACAACTGGCAGCATCTGACAACACAATGACAACTGAATTATCTGTTTCAAACTTGCCAAATGGGGTTTATTCAGTTGTTTTTGAAAGTGCAAATGGACGTTCCGCAGCGAAGTTTATTAAGCAATAAATTGAAATTAGTGTAAAATTCTTTTCATATACTTTTGTGTAACATCCCCTCGGTAAACTCAGTTTAATAGACTTGTTTACTGAGGGGGTGTTTTTTTTTAGGGAAAAAGTGAAGGGCACAGTGTCTTTGATAAAAAAATGAAGGGACTTTTTGTCACTACTTATTACCGATTATGGAAAAATAGAACATTTCAAAAAAATGATACCTCAAACTTAGTTTGCCTGAATTTTATAAGAATATTAAATCTAAATACTTGTAAAACAATCATTTAAGTTTGAATGTTGGGTTGTCTTCTTTTTAAATAAGTCCGCTTTAAGTGGTTTTAATGACAAAAGATTAAGTTGAAAATATCTAAAGTGGTAAGCCTTTTTCCAGTCACGATTATTTTTTTTTTAAGGTTATTAACGACTTAAGTAGGCATACTTTTCACCCATCAAAACTATGAGAAAAATGTCTGTCCTAATGAAAAAAATCAAGCTATTATTGCTGATAGTTATGCTGAAAGCGCAATTTTTATTGGCTTTTCAGTCACCACAAGCCCAACATACTGAGGGGGCTCAATTGCAGCGATTGAACCAATCGGCTGCACAATTCATTGAAAATAATCAACTATTAGAGGCTGAAAATGAAGCAACTGCAGCTTGGGCTTTGTCTAATTCAGAAAATTCACCGATTGGAAAAGCTAAAGCCTTGGACAATCTGGGATTGATTGCTCGTGCTCGCTTTGATTATACCAATGCCATGACTTATTTTGTCGAAGCTTTGAAATTCAAAGAGCAAATAGGTGATAAGAACGGTGTTGCAGTGTCGAAAAATAACATTGGAAAAGTGTTTCATGCACAAAACAATTATAATCAAGCCCTTGTAAATTATGAAGCTGCTCTAAATCTATTGGGTGTCAATCAGCCAAGTTTACCGACGCTTGCAGAAACGCATCGAAACATGGGCGATGTGTATTTGAGTCAAAAATTTTATGGCAAAGCGATACATGAGTTTGATGAAGCTTTGAAAATTTGGTCTCAGGATTTGCAAGACTTTCCCCGTGCTGCACCTTTGGCATCCTTTCTTGGTAGCGTCAATTTTGACATTAAAGACAACGATGGCGCCATAAATAACTTCAATGCTTCCTTGAATTTTCATCGTATGCTGAACGATGAAGTAGGTGGCGCAAATGACTTTTTGAATTTGTCAAGAGTTTACAATGAGTTGAATGACAATGACTTGGCTATCGAAAATGCAAAAAGTGCACTTGACTCTTATGCCCATTTAGACAACAAAATGGGATTGTCAGAAGCAAATTTGCAATTAGGCAAAATTTATTTAAAAAATAATGATGTCAAATCAGCCGCGGCTTTTTTTGAAACAGGTGGTAACATACTGAGGGGGCTACAATTTCAACCGAAAATGCCTAACATCTATAAAAGCATTGCCGAAGGTTATTTAAAAATTGGTAATGCGGCAAAAGCTTATTCCTTTTTAGCTGATTACGCCACAAGTAAAGACAGTCTTTTTAACAATGAAAAAAGCCGTGCTTTGGTCGAAATGACAACTAAATATGAATCTGAATTTGCTGTAAAAGATAAAAACCGCCAATTAGCCGCTTTTGAAAAAGAAAAAACTTCGGAAACAAGGTTGCGTTGGCTTTTATTGGGGCTTGTCGGTCTTTCTCTTGTGGCTTTGTGGTTGACATTTAGAAATTATCGTTTGAAGAAAGAGGATAACGAAAAATTAGCTGTTTTGAACGCTCAAATTCAAGAACAACATGAAGTAGTGGCAGGACAGAATGATGCTTTGGAGCAAGTAAATAGCCAATTGTCGGAGAAAAATGCTGCCCTCGATTTGCTCAATAGTCGCTTAATCGAAGAAGTATCTGAACGGGAAAATGCCCAGAACGAACATTTTTCTAAAGATAATTACCTTGCTGACGTCTCGTCTCGTATGCGCGACCCCCTCAGTATTTTGGTCAACGAAGCCCGTTTATTGATGGCTGAAGAGCCTCGTAAAGACCAAGAGGAACATGTTAAAAATTTGCAGTTTGCGACCAATAATTTGCTTGTTTTGATAAATGATGTATTGAATTTCTCAAATATTGAAGCGGGTAAATTGACATTATCTCATCAGGATTTTGAAACGCATCAAATTTTTGAACAAATCAGTGAGGGTATTAAACATAAAGAAAATGTAACGTTTGAATCACATATCGATAGTCAAGTTCCTGTACAGTTAAAAGGAGATTCGGTCAGGCTTGTACAAATACTTTATAATATCACAACGGGGTTACAGCGTCAATTAGATAGCGGAACTATTAGGCTCAATATTTTACGTAAGGATTTGGTTGGGAATGAGTTATTGTTGAAAATAAAGATTAGTGCTAATGGGAAAATTGTTAAGAATAGGCTGTTATCTAATATATTAACTTGTCAGGAATGTCGAGAGTTGTTCAAAGGTTTATCATCTGAGGATATGGAATGGTTGACAGCAAGACGACTTATTGAGTTACAAAACGGCTCAATCAAATTGGTTGAACAAGAAGACAGCTTACAAATTGTGGTCTATTTACCGTTCAAAATAGTTGAAACAACGGGCGAAAAAGTGACAGATACTGAGGGGGTACCTATTTGGGCTAATAATAACTTTTTAGAAGGTAAACGGGTGTTAATTGTTGAAGATAATAAAGTGAATCAGATGCTTGTGGCTAACATGCTTAAAAAACGAAACATGGTGGTTTCGACGGCAAATGATGGTATAGAAGCACTCGATGCGTTTGCAGTGGCTGATTATGATTTAATTTTGATGGATATTCAGATGCCACGAATGGACGGCTATCTGGCCGTTTCGGAAATTCGTCGCCTTAAAAACGTTGAAAAATCATCCGTTCCCATAATCGCACTCACAGCGTCGGCTTATATCAATGAAAAAGAGAAAGCGCAACTTTTTGGGATGACAGATTATATCGGTAAACCTTTTTCACCTGATGAACTTCTTGAAAAAGTCGTAAGGGTCTTGATGTCTTCAAAATCAGTGAAAGGCAAAGAAGCGAAAGCTATTATTAGATAGGTGTATAAGGCAAATAAAAAAATGAAAGGCAAAGGGGATTCGTACCTCCTTTGCCTTTTGCCATTTTTAAAAGATGTTTAGGTAGAAAAAAGGGGAACTTGTCGAACAGATGAAGTGATTTACATGATAAGCATCGAGAAATTTAGATATTTGGGTTTGAATAAAAAATTATCAGCTCAAATCTTTTGAACTCAATCTCTATATATGAAACTTTTGTTACGAATCGGACTTTTTCTTGCCCTTGTTGCAGGCTTGGCATTTGTGAAATTCAAATATTTCCCACAAGACGCTGCTCTAAAATCAGATGCGCCAAGGGGTGGGGCAGGAGGTAATGCACCACCTATGGGTGTAATGGGTTATGTCGTTAAATCCGAAAATTTGAACAACGACATTTTTGCGACAGGTACCGTCATTGCTTCTGAAATGGTTGATTTAAAACCAGAAGTTTCTGGTAAAATCGTTCAACTCAATATTGTTGAAGGAAAACCTGTCTCAAAAGGGCAGCTGTTGATAAAACTTAATGACGTGGACTTGCAAGCAACTATGAAAAAACTGCAAGCACAACTCAATTTGACCGAGCAAAGTGAGAAACGTCTTCGCAAATTGCTCGAAGTCAAAGGCGTTTCACAAGATGAATATGATGCCATTACCAATCAAATTAACAATATCAAGGCGGATATGGAGTTTACGCAAGCCCAAATTGCGAAAACCGAATTACGTGCGCCTTTTAATGGTGTTATTGGTCTGAAAAGTATCAGCAACGGAGCTTATATAACCGCTTCAAGTCAAGTGGCGACCATTTTAGTCTTGAATCCTGTTAAAATTGACTTTACAATTCCTGAAAAATATGCTAATAGCGTCAGTATCGGTGATAACATTAGTTTTTCGATTGAGGGTATAAAAGAGAAATTTTTGGGAAAAGTCTTTGCAACAGAAAACCAAATTGACCCAGTAACCCGCACGTTCAAAATACGTGCAAATGCCGCCAATCCAAACGGTAAATTGAAAGCAGGTGCATTCGTCAAAGTGGATTTTAGCTTGAAAGAAATTAGTAATGCCCTGATGATTCCGACTGAAGCCATGATTCCTATTTTGAAAGGTCAGCAAGTTTTTGTCTCTAAAAATGGTGTTGCGATAGCCGTTCCCTTTGATGTTGGTTTGCGTAATGATGTCAAAGTACAAGCAATTTCGGGGCTTGCCGTTGGTGATACAGTCATTACTTCAGGTTTGATGGGTATAAAGGAAGGCGCAAAAGTGAAATTTACGTCTGTTCAATAAGGGTATATTCATACAAACACTTACATCATTATGAAAAAAGTAGCTCTATTCCTTTTCGTTCTATTCTGTGCAAACAGCCTATTAGCGCAAGAAACGGCATCAAAAAAGTGGTTTTTGGAAGTCAACAATGATGTTTGGCTGCCTTTTATCGAGTCGTGGGCAACCAATGACGTTGATAAATATAATGGTTTGCACACCAAAGACCTCATTAGAGGAGGCGAAAAAGAAGTACAAGGTTTTGAAAGTTATGCGGAACACAACAGACGAAATTTTGAGCAACGTAAAACAAGTAAAGCAAAAGTAACCATTGATTTTCGTTTACTTGAACGAGCAAACAATGGCGAATTAGGCTCCGAACGAGGCATTTACGAAACGACATACATCAATCAAAAAGGTGAGGTCTTTAAAGGCTACGGCAAATTTCATGTATTCCTAAGAAAGGTGGAAGGTGTTTGGAAAATTGCTGTTGACTACGATTCCGACGAAAAAAAAACCATCACGCAAGACTCATTCAATGCCGCTTCTGCCATTGATGATTTTTCAAAATTTTGAAATCCATACTGAGGGGGGTATTTTTTGTTCAAAGATTCATAGCTTTGAGCGGAATTTCGTTTTGTTCAAATATTGAATGAACCGACTATGAAGCTAATTTTCTTTAATTCAATGAAAATCAATTCATTAACTGATGAAAGAGTTATTAAGTAAAATAGGCACTACCCTTGCCATCTGTCTCGTGGAGTTGGCATTAGTCAAATATGGTAAATTCGCCTTTGGCGGTATTATGGTTGTCGTTGTGCTGTTTGGTGGCTTGATGATTTTGATGGGTCATAAAAAATGGGGTTGGGGTATGGTCATCGGTACGATATTGTTTACGCTTGTTCTCCTCCTTTTCGGCTGGACATTCATGGAAGGCTGGCCTGGACCGGGTGAGTTTATGGACGGCAAACGGTATGATAAACAATAATTCAAGATATGAAAAAAACGAATTTAATACTTTTAGCTTTTTTGGCAATTATCGGAAGTTTGGGGGCGGGGTATCTTTTGACCAAAGAAGATTCGAACTTAGAGGGCTATGATTTTCATTTTGCAGTAAAAG
>JAYVFS010000226.1:0-9453 GCA_043772905.1 Saprospiraceae bacterium
CAATGAACTAACTATTTTTTTTCGATTACGAAACCTTTTTAAGCCTTTTTCGGGCACTTTACATGTACTATTTTATAATGCAAAAGTTGAGTTTATACTCAATAATGAGGACACCGAAAATTCACAAATCGAAACCAATATCGTTCCTGTGTTGCCTAAAATCAGCGGTTGGATTACAGAGGTTTTGGTAAAAGACAATCAACAAGTTCGTGCAGGTGATACACTTGTAAAAATTGACGACCGTGACCTCAAACTCCGCGTTCTTCAAGCAGAAGTCGCTTTGAAAAATGCCGAATCAAACGTGTCATTGATTTCTGCCAATGCAGGTACGGTCAATGCCAATGTCAAGACTTCCGATGCAACGATTCAAGCCCAAAACACGGGCATCGCTGCGGGTGAAGCGGCTGTTGGCACAGCAACAGCGAATATCGAAATCGCAAAAATTCGCGTGCGCAAAGCCACACAAGACTTCAATCGTGCAGACCAATTATTGAAAGAAAAATCTGGTACGCAACAAGCCTACGATGCAGCCAAAGCGGAAAAAGAATCCGCAGAAGCCGCCGTTGTGGTCGCTGAAAAACAAGTTACAGTCGCACAAGTACAAATAGAAGCAGCACGTCGTCAAACCAATATTGGCAACAGCCAAAAAAATGCTGCACAAACACAAGTGGCTTCTGCTCAACAACAAATAAATGTCGCAAAAACGCAAATCGAACAACGCAAAGCAGAATTAGAATTGACAAAATTGCAATTGAGTTATGCCGTTGTCACTGCCCCAATGTCAGGACAAGTGTCTCGCAAAAATGTACAATTGGGTCAATTGGTCAATGCCGGACAACCGTTGTTAAGCCTTGTGGACGACAGCAACGTATGGGTCGTTGCCAACTTCAAAGAAACGCAAATTGGCAAGATGAAAGTCGGTCAAAAAGTTACAATCCATGTTGATGCTTACCCAGGAAAGGATTTTGAAGGCACTATTGAGTCTTTTGCAGGCGCAACGGGCGCAAAATTCAGCCTTTTACCGCCCGACAACTCAACAGGTAACTTCGTTAAAGTCGTGCAACGTGTACCAACAAAGATATTAATCACCGACAAAGCAACAGCAGAAATGCCTATGCGTGCAGGTATGAGTGTCGGTGTGGTCGTGCCAGTGAATTAGATACTGAGTATTCTGACCAAAAAGTTAAGTGAAGTAATTCATAAGCCCATCGGGCTGGCACTGTTTATAGAAATGTTAATCGAGTCATTTTCTAAGGTGCGTAGCACCGTCACCCTTTTTATACGGGGTCGGTGTTACGCACCTTAAGGAATCATTCATCTATTTTTTCTATAAACGGTGGCAGTCCTAACGGACTTTTATAAATTACTTCAATGAACTTTTTAGTTAGAATACTGAGGGGTAAAACCCCTAATTATTCACTATCCACTATAAACTATCCATTATCAACTATCCATTATCCACTAAATAAAATGGTATATCCTACTGGCTTCGCCAAATTCATCATCGTCCTCACGACGATTACGGCGGCAATTATGGAACTGCTCGATACCTCGATAGTGAACGTTGCCTTGTTCAATATGGCGGGCAGTCTGGGTGTCAATGTCGAGGACGTGGCTTGGGTCATAACTTCTTATGCCATTGCCAACGTCATTATTATCCCCTTAACAGGGTTTTTGGGCGAATATTTTGGGCGAAAAAACTACTATTTGGTCTCGATGATCATTTTCGTATTCGCTTCTTATATGTGTGGGGCTTCCACAACACTACCCATGTTGGTGTTTTGGCGATTCGTACAAGGCATCGGTGGCGGTGCGTTGTTGTCAACCTCACAAGCTATTTTGTTTGATGCTTTTCCGCCGAAAGACCGCGCTATTGCGAGTGGTTTGTTCGGCATGGGCGTTATTATGGGACCGACTTTGGGACCCACACTGGGCGGTTGGGTCATGGAACATTTAGACTGGCCTTGGATTTTTTACATCAATTTGCCTGTTGGTCTTGTTGCGTGTCTTTTAGCCTATAATTTCATTGAAAAAAAGGAAGGTGAAGGCAAAAGCAAGTCCGATATTGAGATTGACTATCTCGGAATTCTTCTTTTAGCCGTCGGTATTGGCTCGTTGCAATACGTTTTGGAGCGTGGCGAGTCCGAAGATTGGTTTGCTTCTTTCACCATTCAATGGTTGACCGTAGCGGCACTCATTGGTGTTGTCGGTTTTATATGGCGTGAATTGGTCATACCCAATCCAGCCGTTCGGTTGTCTATTTTAAAAAATCGGACGTTGGCGATGACCAATGTATTCACCTTTGTCGTCGGCATTGGTTTGTTCACTTCCGTCTATGTTTTCCCCGTCATGGTGCAGCGCATCAATGGTTTTACGCCTTATGAAACGGGTTTAGCGATACTTTTACCGACTTTAATTGGTGCATTCATATTCCCAATCGTCGGTAAAATGATGGCAAAAGGTGCGCCACCTACACCATTTATTGTCGTAGGTTGTATCATGTTCATCATTTTTGGCTTCTACGGCGGTACTATGAACGGTGATGCAGATAGATGGGATTTCTTTTATGTCTTGATGTTGCGGACGTTCGGTATTTCTTTGATGCAATTACCGCTTATCAATCAAGCCGTTGCCGGTTTGCCGCAAAAGGATTATGCGCCAGCGATTGCTATCAACAATATGATTCGGCAATTAGGCGGTGCATTTGGTATTGCGTTAGCGAATAATTATGTGTCCACTCATTTTGCTCAACACCGCTCGGATTTGATTGCACATGTCTATCAAAGTAATCCCGTAACAGCAGAACGTTTGACCGCATTGACCAACGGCATGATTGCCAAAACTGGCGATGCCACGACAGCCGCACAACAAGCCCTCACCATTTTGAATTTTTCAGTTGATAAACAAGCGTATTTATTGAGTTATTTAGATACTTATCGCTTGATTTCGCTCTTTTTCATAGCCATTTTGCCTTTTATCTTTTTTGTAAAACCTAAGAAGAAAAAAGCCGAAGAAGCGGCGGCAGCCGCAAAAGCAGCAATGGAAGCACATTAATTTTAGATGTTTAGTTTTTTAATGACAATGTATAACGGTCTGCGAACTTTGAAAGTTTGCAGACCGTTTTTTTATACCCCTCAGTATTATCACCTAAAAACAGTAACTTTGTAAAAAGGAAACCCTTATTTTTGTTTTACACTACCCTTGTGCTAAATTACAATCCATTCACCTAAAAAAAGAATTTCAATGACGGCTGTACTAAAAATGGATATTCAAGAACTGGATACAAACTTCGTTGAAGATTTGAAACACCAATTTGCTCATTCAGATGTTGAAATACATGTGCATGAACGACCTGCGGCACATTCAACCTTAACGACTGATGAGTTTTGGTTTATTATTGAACAATTGGATTGGTCAAAGGAAGGCAACGACGAAGCTGTTGTTGAACCTGTTATACAGATTTTACAGAACCACCCATTGGCATACATCTATCGTTTCGCAGATATATTAGCAGAAAAACTGTGGTATTTAGACACTAAAAGCCATGCTCAAGTCTTTTTGGACGACCCCGAAGAAGAAGGCTATCTTTCAGTAGATGATTTTTTATATGCACGTTGTGCAGTTGTGGCAAATGGTAAAGATTTTTACGAAAACATACTCAATAAACCTTCTGAAATGCCAAAGGATTTGACTTTTGAACCTTTGCTGTATGTGACTATGCATGCTTACAAACGCAAAACAGGTAAAGAATTTTTGTTCGTACCTGCCTATAATTTTGAAACGTATAGTAATAAAAGCGGTTGGCAGAAATAAGATCTTATGTCAGGACACGGCAATTCCAATAATAATAACAAACCACATCATCTATACGAAATAAGGGATTCCGTAGATGACGATGTCTTTAAATACGGCATCAGCCACGACCCCATTGATAAAGAAGGTCAATCTAACCGTATGAAATTGCAAGTCAATTTTTTAAACCTTGGCGTTAATTGGTTACGTTTTTTTGCTCGAATATTAGTGCTTGATATTTCCGATAGGAAAAAAGCAAAACGACTCGAAACGGAACACATTCAAAACTACAAGAAAAAACATGGTAGAAGACCGAGGGGTAATCTTGAAGATTAAAACACCTAAAACCATGACACCTGAAATTAGAGATAATTGGTATGAAGATTTTTTCCAAGGCATAAACTGTGAACTTTGGGAAAAAGCCATGCCCACTGAAATGACAAAACAAGAGGTTGATTTTTTGTTAAATGAGTTAGATTTACAAAAAGGGCAGCATATACTTGACATTCCTTGTGGTTTCGGCAGGCATGCCATAGAATTTTCAGAAAGAGGATTTAATGTTACAGGCATTGATATCTCCGAGACTTTTATTAAAGGACTCACGGAAAAGATTGCTGCCCAAAAATTAAACATCAAAGCCATTCAAGCAGATATTCTGGACGTTCAACTCAATGAAAAATTTTCTGGTGCAGTGTGTTTAGGCAATAGCTTTGGCTATTTTAATATCAACAAAATGAAAGTATTTGTTGAAAAGGTTTCTTCGAGCCTTGACATCGGGGCAAAATTTATTATTAATTCGGGTATGATAGCTGAAAGCATTTTACCAAACCTTTTAAACTACGCAAAAAACAAATCATACACTGTTGGAAATATAAGAATGGAGGTTACTAATTTTTATCAAGTTGAGGACAGCTACATGATAAGCCACCTTTTATTTACCAAAGAAGGTAAGACCGAGGAACACGCTTTTAAGCACTATGTATTTACATTAGGTGAAATAAAACGGCTTTTAAAATTCTATGGATTAACTACAATGGCAACATATAGTTCGACATCAAGAGAAGCATATAAACTTGGAGACCAACAAGTTTATATAGTCGCTAAAAAGGAATAACATTTAAAAAGTTACTAAGAGATTGTTCAATTTCTTAGGCGGTAAATAACTAATTGAAATTGTTACAAGCGTGCCGTTTTTAAGTAGGCGCAATTTCAATATCATTTTTTTATACCCCCTCAGTATAAAAGCCTATTTGAATTAAGCTATAGCTGTTCGTAAACTAAATAAAGCCAGTAAAAGTGTTATGGGTGTAAACACTATTTTTTCAAAAGCATTAATGGACAAAACATTGCCTATTGTATTGAAAAAGAAGAGAACAAACATTGCCCAAAAGACAATCTTTATTATCATTTGTGGGAGTCGTACCTTTAAAAAACCTGCTTTTATGGCAACAGTCGCCAACATAATCAGATTGATTATTATAGAAACGGTTTCAAAAGACCTCATTTGCGCTTGATTTTTCAGTCGTCCGCCCCACACCCTTTCATAAGGAACTATCCCAAACAATATCAACAAATGAAAGAGTACAAATAGCGTTAGTATGAGAAATAAGCCATTGATAGCAAATCGTTCTGTTATTAATTTTTTCATTTCTTGTAAAGCATTTAAATTTTTAATATCCTTTGCAATTGCCTCGCTGTTTTAAACCCACATTTCGAAGCGATATACTCAATCGTATATTCGGGATTATTGAGCATGGTTTGGGCATATTCTTTTCGTAGTAAGGTTAAGTATTCCAAAACAGTCGTACCTGTCTTTTCTTTAAAGACTCTACTAAGATTTCTTGGACTCATACCCACCTGCGCCGCAAGTGATTCAATACTGTTTTCTTTAGAAAGGTTATCAATCAGAATATCTTGTACTTCATGAATCTGTGGATTAATATGATTTCTATAATCCAAATAAATGCTTTGTTGTTTATGTTTGCCACTTCTTCTGTGATACACAACAAGTCCCCGTGCGACTTTATGCGTAAAAAGCGCACCTTTAAAATCTTCAAGAATGGCAAGCGCCAAATCTATCCCAGCACTAATCCCTGCACTTGTGTAAACATTGTTGCTTTTTACATAGAGAATGTCAGTAAGGACTTTTGCCTGTGGAAATTGCATTTGCAACTCATTGACCCTTCGCCAATGTGTCGTACATTCTGTATTGTTTAACAAGCCTGCATGACCCAAAGCAAATGCGCCATTACATATTGAACCAACAGTTATGCGGTTATCAGAACATTCTTTTAACCAATTAAAGAAAGCTCTTTCTGCCTTAAATGGGATGCTTCTAATGTAATCAGCATCCATACCAGGGACAAAGACAAAATCACCTTCTTTCAGTTTTGCTTCTTTATAATGTGCCATTTTTCCAAATCCAAGACCAGAAGTACTGACGGGTGTTTCTTGATACTGATAATATTCAAGCGCAACTTCGAAACCATAAAACTTAGCTTCGGTAAATACCTGTACAGGACCTGCCAAATCAAGCAGTTCAACTGTGGGCGGTATGATAAAGGCTATTTTTTTCATTGTATTTAATTTTATAGGTAGGTGTTAAGTCTTAGTAAGCCTCTGAGGCTTACTAAGACTGTTATTTAATTTCATAAAAATGTTTATTGAAAACAAGTATATAAATACCAATAGTGAAATCAAGCGATGAACAAAACAAATCGTAATGAGGCGGAATTAATCCACGAGCTGCAATGAAATCGTAAACTATATCCCAGCATCCATGTAGGAAATAGCCTAAAGCAAGGATATTTATACTCTTTTTAATTCCGAAATAGGCAATAAAAAGGAATACAATAGCCTGAATTACATTCACCACTAAAGCGGGTAAATCTGTCCAAACAAATCCAACATAGAGGAATCCGATGCCTGAAAGTATCAGTCCGTAGATTACCTTTTTGTCAAAGTGCTTCAAAACACCTACAAGAAATATTATTAACAAGCCAGAAGAAACCCCAATAATTGTTGAAGTCATTAATAAATTTGTGAAGAGAGTGAATGAATACAAATTATCTGTTTTTAAAATAATAGTTCAGTCCCTTGATGATGTTTGGATTCTTTGAACCCATGTGACCCTGGTTCTGCTCAATATTTTTTGCCAATTTAGTATGAGCATACTTGTCATGAAGTGTCTCATAAAATGCCCCAAAAGGCGTTAGCATCCTATCAACTTCTTCTGCGCCACCTATGCCCATAAAGACCAATTGTGTTTGGTTTTTAATATTATCTCGGTTGTCTTTCTCAATTTGCATAGAAACATAGTTGTCAAACCATAAGGAAGGGCTTAGTAAAATGTAGTTACCAAATACTTTGTTATTCGTACAAAATGCATAAGCGCCAAACAGACCGCCATAAGAATGTCCAAGAATGACTCGGCTGCTTCGAGCCGTATCCACAGCATAAGTCTGCTCTATCTTAGGCATTAATTGGGTTTCAATGAACTTTAAAAATTCAAGCCCACCACCCGTTACAGAACTCATTTTTGTGGGTGTGTAATCGATGCTTCGATTCCGCCCATAGCCTATACTTATGACCAATACATTTGTAACACCCAATGTGTCCGAGATTTCTTTGCACCGATTGGCTACAAATTCAAAGTCATCTTCCCCATCTAACACATACAATGAGGCATATTTTTTAACGGATGGATTGTAATCGGCAGGAAGTCCAACTTTTATTTTGTAAGTTGCACCATTGGCATTTGAGGGGATCGCAAATTTCTGCTGCGTTAATGCTGGGTCAATCATTTCATTTTTTTCACATGCGCCAAACAAGAAGACAAGAATCAGTGCGCTTGCGATTGCACCTATTTTTTTAAACATTACTTCATAATTTTTCATCATCATTGTCATTTTTAATTATTTAATTTGTCTTAATTGACGATACAAAGGTGGGGCATCCAAGAGCGTTAAAAAGGACATGAATATGTCAGAAACGGACAAATAAAATAGTTGTGGCAATATTCAAAAAGCATAAACTACCTACTATTCCCTTAAAAGATTAATTTTGTTTGTCAATCAATCCTATTCCAAATCAGAATGGATAATTTGCAACATCCTTTATTTTAAAATCTTCAAACTATATCGCAACATGGCAAATCTTCATTCCAACTACCTCGGCATACAATCGCCTAATCCATTTTGGCTCGCAAGTGCGCCGCCAACAGATAAAAAAATCAATGTACTACGGGCTTTTGAAGCCGGTTGGGGCGGTGTTGTTTGGAAAACACTCGGTTCTCAGGTCAAAAACACGTCTTCACGTTATTCCGCAGTGAGTTATGGCGGCAAAAAGGTCATGGGTTTCAACAACATCGAATTGATTTCAGACCGACCCCTCCCTATAAACCTCCAAGAAATACGTGAAGTCCTCAAAGAATTTCCCGATAGAGCCATGGTCATCTCCCTCATGGCTGATAATGACAGACAATCATGGTATGACCTCATAAAACAGGTCGAAGACACAGGCGCTCACGGACTTGAACTCAATTTCGGCTGTCCGCATGGCATGACCGAACGGGGTATGGGCGCATCCGTTGGACAAGATCCCGAAATTGCTAAAATGGTCGTCGAATGGGTGATGGAATATGCGACGATTCCTGTCATTACTAAGCTGACACCGAATGTACATTCTGTCGTGCCAACCGCTTCCGCTTGTGTGAAAGCGGGTACACACGGTTTGTCGCTCATCAATACGATTCAAAGTATTACAGGAGTGGATTTAGATACTTTCGATGTGCGCCCAAATGTCGGCGGACAATCGGCTTATGGCGGCTATTGTGGTCCAGCAGTGAAGCCGATTGCCTTGAAAATGCTGCATACATTGAGCAAAAACCCGAAATTTAAGCACATTCCACTGTCAGGTATCGGTGGTGTTTCGACTTGGCAAGATGCGGTAGAGTTTCTGTTGCTCGGTGCGAGTAATGTACAAGTCTGTACGGCTGTTATGAAATACGGTTTCCGCATCATCGAAGACCTCACAAGCGGCATGTCCAATTGGATGGACGAAAAAGGTTTTGACAACATAGACAATTTCATCGGTTTATCCGTCAATAAGCTCACAGAATGGGAGAAATTGGACTTAAACTACCACATTATTGCCGATATTGACCAATCAAAATGTATTCATTGCGGCTTATGCCACATCACGTGCGAAGATGCGAGTCACCAAGCGATAGATTTACTGAGGGGTCAACCTTACAATACTTATACGGTTAAAAATGACGATTGTGTCGGCTGTAATCTTTGTCAAATCGTTTGTCCTGTTGACGGTTGTATTACGATGGTTGAACATCGGCATGGTGAGGAGTATTTGAATTGGACGGAATTTCAGAAGCGGGGTTTGCCTTTGAATAGTCATTAAAATCATTAAAAAAGCCATTTTGACGTATCAAAATGGCTTTTTTAGTAGTTGTCTCAAATCTTCAATATCAAACACTCACCGTCTCAAACTCAACATCAAAATAAATATCCTCAACAGACAAATCAATTGGAAAAGAACGAAGTGTCATAGACTGGCGTGTTAAGGTAAAAAAAAAGTTCCCCCTATTTTCCATATCTTTAAAGTTGGCAAACCATAAAAGGTAAGAAAATAGATGAGAACGAAAGA
>JAYVFS010000227.1:0-30210 GCA_043772905.1 Saprospiraceae bacterium
AAAATCATTTTTCTTGCAACTTTGGTCGCCGTGCTCTTCACAACCCAAATCAGCGCAACCGTCCGCACAACTCCTTTATCTGACGGTACAAATGTGAATTTTAGCACGATTGACAAAACGCTCAAAATCAGCGTCCGTAATGTAGAGGCTGAATCTGTCGCCATTTATTTGGAAGATACTGAGGGGGTCAGTTTGGTTAACGAAACGGTTAAAGTAACACCGAACTTCGTTAAGGCTTACCGCTTAGAAAATCTTCCGAATGGCAAATATCATTTCACTGTAAAACGCAACGGCGTGAAAGTCGTGCAGTATTTTGACATCACACCGATTGGCATCAGTATGTCTGCCAACGAGAGGGAAGAGACCCTTATACCTTCATTGAAACAAAAAGGCGACAAGGTTTTCGTCAGTTCATTTGTCAAAAAAGGCGATAAAACGTCTGTTCGTATCTTGAACAATGAAGGCGGCTTGGTGTTTGAAGACCAATACAGTGAAGGCGTTTTGCGCAAAACGTTCGATATTTCAAAACTCCAAGCAGGTGTTTACTTCTTTGAAGTGCAAACGGCTGATGAAGCGGAGTATTTTACGGTCGTTCATTAAGGGTTCTAAAATTTTAATCAAACCAATTATTTTGTAAAATGCAGAGGGGGCAGCTGATGATTTATCAGTTGCCCCCCTCAGTATTTTATTGTTAGCGTTCTAAAATCACTGAATAAGCAGCCTTGAGGTTTCTCTGTCAGATTTAACAATATACATACCTCTTGGCAAGTCATCAATGTACATATCCTCATGTAACTCACGGACCAGATTACCTAAAATATTGTAAATTCGGATAGGCTTCTCGCCAAGGATGTTGACACGTGCGCCTAATGGAGCAGGGTTAGGATAAATCACCATCTTTTTAGAATAGACTTCGACAAACATAACAGCTGTTTTTTCTGTACGTGTCTGATATTGCTTAGTAACTCTGTAATAAGCCATCAGTTTGAAATCGTCAGTATAGTTGTACTGCTTTTTGTTTTCGCATTTGACGACAGCTATTGTTTCAAAATTTGCACCATTTGTACTGCGTTCCACATTATAACAAATGGTTGCATCCTCGTTTAAAACAGTCCATTCGATTAAAACTTTGTCTTCCATCCTTTTAGATGAAAAATTGAAAGGGCAATTTGTGGGACATTGTGCATTTAGAATATAGGTACTTAAAACCAAAAAAATTGTAACTGTTTTTCTCATAGTAATACTTTATTTAAATTGTGAAAAATATTGTATAGTATGTAAGATTAATAGTCTGAGATGAAGATGCGACGGATAAAGCCTGAAAAGTTGCTTGAAATCGTTGTTTATGGTACTTTATACGGGCGGTATATGTGGTAAGTTTATTCTTTTAATTCAATAGTCGTAATAATCTTTCTAGTATTAAGCCGCTATATGCTTTGTTTGTGACAGCATTTTTTGAGGTGGATATATTGTTTTTGAGTTCAAGAGTTGATAAATAACAAATCAATAAATCTTTTGAGGGCATAAAAATACTGAGGGGGGCAACTGAACCTTTATCAGTTGCCCCCCTCAGTATTTTTATGCTAAAATTCTATAATTCAAAATTCAAGTCAAGCGAAATTCTGGAATTTTGAATTTTTAAAATCACTTACCAAGTACTGCCATACAAACGACGATATTCGCCGAAAGTAATCATGCGTTGTTGTTGTTCGTCCCACAATTTATTGACAAAATACTTCAAACTGCCTGTGAACGAGACAGTTGTGATGTGTTCTTGTAAAACAGGGTTTTCATCTTTGCAACGTTGCAAATTGTAGTTTGGAATCAACGAACTCAAATGATGAATGTGGTGAATGCCAATATTGCCCGTCAACCACTGAAACACGCGTGGCAATTTCCAATAGGTACTGCCTCGGAGGGCTGCCATGACGAAAGTCCATTCTTCTTTCCATTGTTTATACGCTTGCTCGTGCTGATGCTGAATATAGAAAGCAAAAAACGCCATGACTGAAAAGAACAAGACAATCGGCAAGTGTATTTTGAGAAAAGTCCATGTACCGAACATTAAGAAACCACCGATATAAAGACCTGCCATAAATAAATTGCTAAAAACAAGAGATTTTTTAGCAAATTCAAAACCACGTTGCTTGATAGATGCAAAGCGATTGTGAATAAAAATGTAGTAAAATGAGCCTAAACTCAACAAAACCAAAGGCATACGAAATACGCGATAGCCGAGCTTGTGCAGCTTTGGCATATTGCGAAATTCATTGACTGTCAACATGGGCATATCGCCAATATCACGAATATCAGGCTCTAAACGACCACAGTGACCATGATGAAAATTGTGTGCTTTTGCCCAATATCTGTAAGGGATTAGGCTAAAACCGCTACAAACGAAGCCGATTACATCGTTGACTTTTTTTGATTTTGTAAACGATTGGTGTCCACAATCATGCTGAATAATGAAAATACGAACTAAAAAGAAGGCGTTGACGAGGGCTAAACCGAGTGTTAGCCAATAAGAGAAGGATAGACTAAAATACATCAAAATCCACAAACCCACGAAGGGGAGGAACGTTGTTAACATTTGCCAAATGGCAATTTTTGTGTTTGGGATTTGATACTTTTTGACAATTTGATGCCAATTCTCCATCACATATTGGAGTGAATCATTGATTCTTTTTTCCATTAATTTTACTTTTAAAATACTTTTTGCGCTTTCGCGGTGCAAAGAAAAATACTAAATACCATATTTAGGATAAGTGTGTGTAATAAAGTCGTAATTTTTTTTTAACCCCTCAACTTAAAGCACTTTGTCGGGTGAAAAAGTTAGTTTATCTATGCTTTGAGGCGAGTAAATTGTTGTTTGCAACCTTTTGTTTTAGAAAAAATCTATTACGATGGTTTTCGTACATTATTTTTCTAAATGCCATACTCAACTTTACGTCATGAAAAAGCTTAAACTTTATTTTTCACTCCCCCTCAGTGTTTTGTTTACGACAAGCCTGATTGCTCAAACTATCTCAGGTGTTATCAACGACCCAACGGGGAACCGCAAGAGTTTGCGACGGTCATGTTGATGCATGTACAAGATACTGCCCTCGTCAAAGGGGCTATCACTGATAAGGATGGACGATTTGAATTGGAAAAAATTGTCGCGGGACGCTATTTTACTCGTGTTAGCATGGTCGGTTTTAAAAATTACAATTCAAAACCCTTTGATTACGATGGTAAAAACTTATCGCTCGACAAGATACCCCTCAGTAAATTGGATAATGAACTGAAAGAGGTCACCGTCACTGCCCAAAAGCCACTTATCGAAATTCAAGCCGATAAATTGGTCTTCAATGTCGAAGCAAGCCCTACGAATATGGGTTTAAATGCCTTGGAATTGCTCCGTAAAAGTCCCGGTGTCAGCCTTGACCAAAACGAAAATGTCTCTTTAAAAGGGCGACAGAATGTGATTATTCAAATCAATGGCAAAGTTTCGCCTATGTCAGGACAGGATTTGGCGCAATTTCTCAAAGGTCTAAATGCTGCCGACATCGAAGCCATTGAAATCATTTCTAATCCAGGGGCGAAATATGATGCAGAAGGCAATGCTGGCATCATCAATATCCGTTTGAAAAAAGATAAAAAAATGGGTACAAATGGCTCAATCAGTATTGGCTTGTCGCAAGGTATTACGCCGAAAGGAGATGGGGCGTTCAGTATCAATCATCGAGATAAAAAAATAAATGTATTTGGTTCGGCGAGTTTTTTCCGTGGCATTTTCAACAATAATATGCACATGGACAACCAAATCAGCTCCAAAGATGCTCATTATGACCAAAATAACTCGATGCATTGGTTTGCAAAAGCTCAAAATGCCCGTGGCGGTTTGGACTATTCGCCCAATCGAAAACATACTTTTGGACTATTGGCAACAGGTGGCTATTTCATACCCAACAATTGGTCAAACTCACAAACCAATATCGGCAGCCTTTCGACTGAACGCCGCGATTCGATTTTGTATGCCCGCAACGAAGGCAATATGCGAAACTGGAATGGTAATTTTAATGTGAACTATAAATTTTCGGACACAATCGGCAATGTGCTGAATTTTGATGCCGATTATGGTATGTTCCGCGACAGTCAAACCATACGGAATAGTAATATGTATAGAGACGGTGCGGATGCAAAAACGCTTTCTTCGACGACTTTCAAAATGGTCATGCCGCGTGATATTGACATTAAATCCATAAAAGCGGATTATGAGTGACCCCTCAGTATTTTCAGTAAAAAAGACAGTAAATTCGGTGCAGGTTTTAAAGCATCGGAAGTGTTGACAGACAATCGTTTTAATTTTATGAATGTCATCAATAATAAGGACGAATTTGATGTTGACCGTTCCAATAATTTCACGTATCGGGAACAGATTTCGGCAGGATATGTCAATTTTAATACTAAAATCAAGAAAATAAGTGTCCAAGCAGGCTTGCGCGTGGAACATACGGATTCACGTGGCGACCTCGTAGCTTATAAACCTGTCAACAATAAAACGGTGGATACGGCATACACAAATGCGTTTCCGAGTGTGGCATTGGGGTATGAATTTTCTAAAAATGTTGCCATGAATCTGACGTTCCGTCGCTCGATTGACCGTCCACGTTACCAACAACTCAATCCGTTTGAGCAACGTTTGGACGAAATTTCGTTCCGCAAAGGCAATCCTTTTATCAAACCGCAATACACACAATCGATAGAAATGGGTTGGACATTGTGGCAACGTGCCAATTTGAGTGTCAGTTACGCCAAAACGAACAATGCTTTTGCAGAAATCAGTGATACAAAAGCGGACCCAATGACGGGTAAACAGCATTTTTTGCTTCAAACAAGAAACTTGGCAACGCGCGACAATATTGGTATTAATTTGACGACACCGATGCCGATTGCAAAATGGTGGAATGGCAACGTCAATTTGTATTACAATTATTCCATCATTGAAGCGGATTATGGTAATGGTAAAACATTGAATACAAAAGTTGGCGGCGGTGGTTTTTGGATGCAAAACGTTTTTACCTTATCTAAAACTATAACGGCAGAACTAAGCGGATGGGGCAGTTTTGGTGGCATGTGGGGCGCATACATCAATCGCCCGCAGGGTGTAATGGATATTGGGTTGACCAAAAAGTTTTGGGATGGCGACGGCACAGTACGGTTGAGTTTTACAGATGTATGGCACACAGGCAAATGGTCGGCTTATACGCGGCTCGGTGGTTTGTATATAGATGCCTCGGGCAGATGGGAGGCTCAGCAAATAAAAGCCAATTTTACTTACCGTTTTGGCAATAAAAACGTCCAAAATACATGCCGTCGCACAACAGGTATGGAAGATGAAAGCAAACGGGCTGGTGGTGACGGCGGCAATAATCGGAATTGATAAGTGAACAATTAAAAGTGAAAGTGAAAAATGTGTACGCTGCATTTTTCACTTTTTCATTTATGTAATTCAACTTTGAAATTATCTATTATCAAAGCACCTCGGTTTTGATTCCAAACATAACAACTTAACACATCTTCGGGCAAAGCATCTGTTGGGATTCTAACATAAAAAAGAATGTCTCCCCAAACAGTGGTTTGTCCACCATAAATTTTTGTCGTATTGCCAATTTTATTTTCAATACGCATACCGCGCCATTTCAGTTCCTTATCGCCTCTGCGAAATTCGACGACGAGCAAGGACTTTTGATAAATATCAAAAATACTGTTTTCAAAAGAATAAGCTTTCAAACTGACTTTAACAAAGCGACCCCCTTGTAAGTTTTTAACTTCGGTTTTGAAGGCGGGAGAGTACGCGCCGACATCAACTCGATAGGCAAATTGTCCTGTTACACATGGTTGTTTTACAAAATTAGTATCCAATACTGAGGGGTCTTCAAATCCATTTTCAAAGAGTTTTTTTATTAAAGTACTTTGTTTAGGTTGTAATTCATTGGCATCAAAGGCAACGAGCGCATTGTAATTCAGTTCCGTTTTGCCAAAACTTTCTAACCAAAAAGCTGCGTTACTTTGTTCAGAAATGAGGGTTTGGCGGCTCATTTGTTCCGTTAGGAAAATGTTTAACCACGTTAAAAATCCTATAATTACAAGAGAAAACGCCATCAAAGTCCTTGGTTTTTGCATTTTTTCAACGACAATACTGAGGGGTATCGCCAGCAAGGCGTAAGTGTCAATCATGGGTCTTGAACCAAAACCGTTGATATAATTGAAACTCCACCACGAGTAGATAACGTAAATATAAATCGGTAGAATGACTGTTATAGGCAACAAAAAGTCGCGCCGTTTGCCCCGCATCATAAAAATGCCAATCAACGAAAAAGCCATGACAGGTGTGTAAATCAGCCAACCGTTATTGAAACCAATCAAACCTTCTCGGATGTGGGGATGTGCAAAATCGAATTTAAAATAGTCGCCGTAACTGTTGAAAATCCAGTTATCTGTGACATATTTCCAATATAAAAACTGTGGTAAAAAGGGTAGAAAAAAAGCCATAAAAGCAACAGTTACGCTTGCTCTTTTTGACCTAAACAAGCGTATTTTCTCTAAAAAAGATTGAGTTGAAGTAATTTTATATAATACAGGAATGAGCATAAACAAGACATCCGTAGGGCGAATAAGGGTGATAAGACCACCAATAAAACCTAAGCCCATTAAGTATTTTTTTTGCTCTGTTTCATGCCATTTTATTGTAAAAAACACTAAAATAGCTATTAAACAAAACAAGTACGAATGCGCCATAAAGCCATTGAACGCTGTGAAATAGTATAAATTTGTCGTCAAAAGTGTGATTGCTAAGACAGTACTCGTCGTCTTTTCTGTAAAGGACCTCAACAGTATTTTCCTTAAAAACCACAATCCTGACATCACATAAAACAAATTACCCAACAACAACATGAACCGATACGGCAATGAATAACCATCCGCCGCAAAGCCCAAAGGGTGGGCGAGGAGGTGAGCGATTGTAAAAAAAGGCAGTTGCATCATCGCTACGCCACACGTATATATATTGACGCGATTGCCATTGGGCGCGACAACGCCAGGTATCCATCGTTCAGGCATCGTTTCTGGCGTGTAATTTTCGTCCCGATGGTCTGCCATATTTTTGGTTCGGTGGTAAGTTTGGAGTCGTAGTGTCTTGAAATCATGGTGAATAAATGTCATCGGTAAATAGGCATAATAGCCCATGCTGTCGCCATTGATAAGCAACCACTCGTCCCAATTTCGGAAATGGGCAAGTGATAATAGGTTGATTATCAACAGAATACCGAGTGCTATTTTTGACAATGATTTCATTTTGTCCAAAAACGTTAAATACGTTCCAATAAAGCCATATAAAATCCATCGAACCCCTCAGTAGCGGGGGTGATTTTGCGCTCATCGAGCCACTTGAAGTTTTGATTTTTTTCTAAAAAAGCCTTGACTTGGTTTTCATTTTCAGAAGGTAAAATGCTGCATGTTGCATAAACCAATTTGCCACCTATTTTCACCATTTTCGAGTAGCTTTCAAGGATATTTGCTTGTGTATTGCGAACTTCAACGATAAAATCAGGTTGCAATTTCCATTTTGCATCGGGGTTTCGGCGCAAAACGCCTAAGCCACTACATGGCACATCGAGCAAAACACGGTCGGCACTTTCGTGCAAGCGTTTAATCACTTTGTTGGTCTCAATCGGACGAGTTTCGATGTTAAAAATGCCATTTCGACGGGCGCGGCGTTGCAGTTCATCCAATTTCCACCCCTCAGTATCGAGCGAAATGACGCGCCCTTTGTTGCCCATAAGCGTTGCCAAATGCAGCGATTTACCGCCTGCACCCGCACAAGCATCAATGACGCGCATACCTGATTCTACTTGTAAAAACGGTGCAATCGTTTGACTACCAGCATCTTGCACTTCAAAAAAACCATTTTTAAACAGCTCTGTTTGAAACACATTGCCCCTTTTTTTCAAAACTAGGGCATCTTTACTGAGGGGTGTCAAAGTTGTTTCCCAACCCAGTTCGAGTAGTTTTTTTTGTAAATCTAAAATACTGATTTTTAAGGTATTGCAACGCAAAACGATGTCGGCGGGGCGGTTGATAGCCTTAATTTCAAAATTCCAAAGGTCTGCGCCCAACTCCGTTTCAGCCAAGTCGTCGAGCCAACCGGGGATAGAATTTTTAACCTTTCTATCTGTGATGGCATCGAAAATCGTTTTGAGTTTATCGTAGTCAAAATGTTGAAACATTTCTAAATTTTGCCCCGATTTCAGTACCCAATGTACGCCAATAATATTGTGCATTGAAGTTGCCGACACCTCACTTTCAAGGCAAAGTTCCTTATAAAGCCGCCACCAACGGACACATTCATAGGTCGTTTCTGCCAAAAAACCACGGTCACGGCTGCCCCATTTTGGGTTGGATTTGAGCATGCGCTCAATGACTTTGTCGGCATATCTACCGTTGTCGAATATCTCGGTCAAAGCCTCCGAAACGGCTTTTGTGAGTAATGGGTGAAATTTCATAGAATTCAAAATTTTGGCGAAGATAGGAAAATGACCAAGTGTAAATACTAAAATAAATGAAGGAATGACTTTTCTTTAAGGCAAATAAGAAAAAACAAGTGTTTTGTTTTGCGGAATCAAGCAGTACATATTATCTTGCAACGTATTGATATTCAATAAATTAAAACATATATGTTGAAAATGGACTCACAACGCAGCCAAGCCGATTTATTGTGGAAAGACTTGACCACAGAATTCTATCTCGATTTTGTTTTATTTTTTTTCGGACAAAAAATGTACGATTCGATTGATACCGAAATTCCACCGGATTTTTTGTAACAGGAATTCAATGAGACGTTTTTAGGTAACGAGCCGAACAAAAAAGCGGCTGATAAAATCATGCGTTTTCGTTTGAAAAATGGTGAGTCGAAATTCATTATTTTGCACATCGAATTTCAAGGAAAATCGGAAAAAGACTTTAAAATGCGTATGTTTTTGTACTTTGTTTATATAGTTGTCAAGTACAAGACATTAGATATTTCGTCGCTCGTTATCTATACGGGTCGTTCGATTCCTAAAAATCCAGACCGTTTCAAAATGGACAACTATGGCACAGAGTTTATGTTGAAATTCAATGCGTATATCGTTAAAAACCAAGAAGAAGACCAATTGTTAGCTTCTGACAACCCGTTTGCCTTAGCCGTTTTGACGAGTTTGTATTTGATTAAAGCGGGTAGAAAAAGTGTTAAAAAGTTAGAATATAAGAAAAAACTCGCCGAAATTGCTGTTTCTAAGAATTTCAGCAAGCAAAAGTTCTACCGATTGTTTAATTTTGTACAGTATTTAATCACACTACCAAAAGTGTTTGAATTAGAGTTTTAAAAATTTACTTCTCAACCTAAAATCAATACACAAATGCAAGCTAAAAAAGAGTTTTTATTAGATTTTCCTGTGTTTTTCGGTGAAGCGGTCACTGAAATTCGTGAAGAAGGACGTGAAGAAGGACGCAAAGAAGAAAGAGTAAAAACCGAAAAAATTATTTTGAACCTTCATAGGACAATGGGGTTGTCAGCGATTCAAATTGCGGATATGAATGACCTTTCTGTTGAATATGTTCAATCAATTATTGATAAAAACGTAAGTTAAAAAGAAGCATTTTCAAGTTAACTAAAATCAAAATTATGGAAGACAGATTAGATATCATTGAGTCGTTTAAGCATGTCAACGGAAAACCCCAAAATGGCGTTGATAGACGAATAACTTATTCAAAAATTATGATTTTCTTTGGTTGGATACTGCTGTTGATTGTTTGGGGAAGTATCTTACTGTCATTCATGAGGGATTTTTTAGGATTAACATTATTTAGATGGGAAAAAATGGCAACGATGGTCTTTTATAGTATATTTGTTGAAATAATACTGTTTTTACCCATTTTTGGATTGAAGATACTGCAACATCAAAAAAGAATTGAAAATAATAGAGGACATTTGGTCAGCGAATCTCTAAATGTTGAATTTAAAGAAATTATAGAGAATATTAATAAGAGGCAAAAAAAATGGCTGATTGTATCTTTAATGGTTATGATTCTAATTTTGGGTTTGTGGCAAATGTTTGCAGACAACCAAAATCCTTATTGGGATTTTGCAAAAAATTCCAGTCTTATTGTTTATATGTATAACGGCTTATGACTTCTATAAAACGTATAATAAATTGACAAAAAACATCAAAAAAGCGGAAGAAAACCTATAAAAGCCTAATTAAAAAAAGAGAGAATAAAAGCCATCTTGATTATTCGAGATGGCTTTTGCTTTAAAAATGGGGTCAAATTCGGATATTTGTGCTCTTAAAATAATAAAAATGTACGAAATTTCAACCATACAAAATTGGCTCAATGCCGAGTGGCTTCTGAAAAATGAAACGACACAAGACGTTGAATATTTGGCTTTTGACTCACGCCGCATTGCTTTTCCTGAACGGACGTTGTTCCTCGCATTGACGGCACAACGCGACGGACATGACTTTATTGCTGATGCTCATCAACGAGGGGTGAGGCATTTTTTGGTATCAAAAAACATTGATACACAAGCATTTAGCGGTGCAAATGTCTTAAAGGTGGACGATGTACTGAGGGGTCTTCAAACCTTAGCACAACGGCATCGGGCGCATTTTCCAAACCTCGAAGTGATTGGTATTACAGGTTCAAATGGCAAAACGATTGTCAAAGAATGGTTGTTTGAATTGCTGCGGGATGACTTTAATATTGTCCGTTCACCTGCCAGTTTTAACTCCCAAATTGGGGTGCCGATGTCTGTTTGGCAAATTCGTCGGGAACATGATTTGGCGATTATTGAGGTTGGTATTTCGACAGTGGGTGAAATGGCGGAATTGGCAGAAATAGTGCAACCGACGATAGGCATTTTTACGAATTTGGGTGCAGCACACGATGCGGGGTTTTCGTCTCGTTCAGAAAAATTGAATGAAAAATTTAAACTTTTCCATAAGGCTAAATCATTGATTTTCAATGATAATGAAGTGAATATTGCCACTGCTTTAACCCTTAATAAAACAAAAAAAATAAGCTGGTCGGAAACGGAAACAGCTGATTTGAACATCAAAGAAAAGCATCTACAAACGGACGGTTCTACAAATATTAAGGCTGTTTTTCAAGGAGAAAACATTGAAGTCCATTTGCCATTTAGCGATAAAGCGATGCTTGAAAACGCTTATTTGTGTTGGTTGACGATGTTGGCTTTGAAAACACCCCCCTCAGTATGTGCGGTTCGTTTACGTCGTTTGGCGGCTTTGGCGATGCGTCTCGATGTCCGTTCGGGCATGGGCGGCTCGATTATCGTCAATGATTCTTATAGCAACGATTTGACTTCATTGGCGATTGCACTCGATGTTTTGGTACAAAAAAGCCGTCATTTAACACGTATTGTGATATTGAGTGACTTGTTGCAAACCATTGGCGATGTCAAAATGGTGTATCAACAAGTCGCTCAATTATTGGTAGAAAAAGGGGTGCAAAAGCTAATTGGTGTAGGTGATACGATTGGTTTGATAAAAGATTATTTGCCACAAAGTATTGAATTTCAATATTTTAAAAAAACAAATGATTTTTTACAGCACTCTGAAAATTCAGGTTTTTATCAAGCCGCTGTGCTCATCAAAGGTGCGCGGTTGTTTGGTTTTGAGCGTATTGCCGCACGGCTTTCAGCCAAAACGCATAAGACGGTTTTGGAAGTGAACCTCGATGCTTTGGGGTATAATCTGTCTGTTTTTAGAAATTTACTGAGGGAGGTGAATGCAAAAGGCAAAGAGCAAGGGGAAAAGGGCAAGGGGCAACAACCCGTACCTAAGCTGATGGCAATGGTCAAAGCATCGGCTTATGGGAATGGGGCGGATGAGGTGGGGCATTTGCTCGAACAACGGGGCGTGGATTATCTCGCTGTGGCTTATGCTGACGAAGGTGTGAATTTGCGGAAAGCGGGTATCAAATTGCCGATAATGGTGATGAATCCTGAAGTAGCGAGTTTTGACACGATGGCTCATTATGACCTCGAACCAGAGATTTACTCGATTGGACTGCTTGAAGATTTTGATAAATTTGTTCGGAATACTGTTGAGGAACGAAACCCTGACACTGGAGGCATGTCATTTAAAATTCACTTGAAATTAGATACAGGTATGCATCGTTTGGGTTTTGAATATGTTGATATTCAAAGGGTTGTAAATGTTTTGAAACAAAATACGCATATTAACATTGCGACTATTTTTACGCATTTGGCGGCAACCGATGGGCCAGAACATGATGGTTTTACGGACAAACAGGTTGCTCGTTTTGTGGATATGTACGCTCAAATTACTGAGGGGGTCGGTTACAAACCGATGCGACATGTGTTGAATTCGAGCGGTATTGTTCGTTTTCCAGAGTATCATTTTGACATGGTTCGATTGGGTCGCGGTTTGTACGGTGTCGCAAGTTCACCTGAGATGCAGGCAAAATTGCAAGTTGTTCAGACTTTAAAAGCGACGATTTCGCAAATTAGAAATGTACCTCAAGCGGACACAATTGGTTATTCTCGCAACGGGGTTTTGACCCGCGATAGTCGCATTGCAACGATTTCTATTGGCTATGCCGATGGTTTGCGGCGGACAGCATCAGGGGGCAGATTTTCAGTTTATTTGCATGGTAAGTACGCACCAACTGTTGGCAATGTGTGTATGGATATGACGATGATTGACGTGACGGACATTCCCGAAGCACGTGAAGGCGATGAAGTTGAGGTTATGGGCGCCCATGTAACGATTCAGTCCTTTGCCAATGCGCTTGGTACGATTCCGCATGAGGTATTTACGAATATTTCGGAGCGGGTGAAGCGGGTTTATTTTCAGGAGTGATAAGAAAAATAATTGTCAGACAGTCAGAAAAGATATATCTGAATACCAACAAAACAATATAAACGCATAAAATTGGAAAGATAATTGCCCTTATTTTTTATTGTATAGAATAAAAAAAAGTATTGTAATTTATGATTATTTTTAAAAATGAATAATTGTAATATTTAGATCCATTTTAATCAACTTTAATCTTTCCAAATGTCAAGCGAAAAAATTCTCTTTACAGCAAAAAAACCTTTCTTTTTCTTCGTATTTGTGCTCTTTTTGAACGATTTAGATGCTCAAAATCAATCTTTTGGTGGTGGCATTGGTATCAATTCTTTAATTAGTAATGGCGTGAATTTGCAAGAAAAAAACAATTCTCGGTTAAGTTCAGATGATGTTTTCCCAAAGGCATTTAGTAAGCCCCAACTGAGTTTGAATATTGATTATAATTTTCCTAACAAATTGTCTAACAAATGGTTAGGGAAAATTTATAACCCTATTTTTTCTAATCCACATCTCCAACTGAGGGGTCAAGCAATGTTTAACCAACTTCGTATTGATGTCCATAAAAACAATTCTATTTTGAGTTTTGGTGGCAGCCTTTTATATTTTCCTAAGGCTCAAGATGCACACAAAAAAACGAATTTTTTCCTTGAAACTGGTTATAAAGCGGCTTTGAGCAATGCGACTATTGACCTTTTTCATAGTTTTGTTTTGGGAGTCGGGACACGACATAGCATGGGTAATGATTGGATTTTGCAAACTAATATAAATTATACAATTGCTTTGTATGACTATATTGATCAATATGGAACGAAAGGATTTACAACAAAAAAATCGGATGGATATGCTTTGTTTAATATCTCAATTTTGAAACCATTCTTTAACGTTTCAGAAAAAGGGGCACTCGATAGAGCTAAAGATTCGTTGGGCATGGCGCGTAGTTTTGCCGTTCAAGCGATTGAAAAAGGACAAAAAGTGACTGAAAATGTGAAGGTTATCCAAGAATCCGTCAAACCTTTACTCGAAAAAACATTGAAAGACAAAGCATTAGCAAATAAAATTACTGAAACGGCTTTGGCTATTAGTGAAAAAGCGATTTCAATCCGTTTGGACTTGAAAAAAAACAAAGGGACAGATAAAGCTGAACGCGAAATAGACAGCTTAAAAACGCTTACCTCAACCTTGTCAATTGACCGTCTTGTTGACTATGATTTGGCAAGCGATGTGCACATTATTGAGCGTGATATTGCTAAAAAAATTCAAGAGTTGGAGCGTGATATGCTAGAAACCAAACAAAATCTAAAATGGACGTATCAATATTTACCGTTTTTGAAAGACTTAGAAAAAGAGGTTCAACGCATCAATGTAAAAGAAGGAGGTGAGGCACGTATCATCATAACAAAGGTTGAACAAGCGTTGGGGATAGCCCAAAAAGAATATGATGCAGCACGTCAGAATGTGGGAGAAATCAAGGGTTTGTTTGAAAAAGCAGGAAATAATTTGAATAATGCCATTGACGAGGTTGAAAAAACAGAAAAAGAGATTGATAATTTGAAAAAACATTAAAATATTAGACCACACATTTGTTGATACTGAGGGGGAGATTGGTTAGGAAGTATTGAAGCTGTTAAATAAAACGTGCATTCAGGGAATAGGATTCTCTAAATGCACGTTGATATTTTAAGCCTATAAAAAGTGATTATTGTACTTAAAATGGGCAAGCATAAGTTGCTTTTTTACATTTTTCGACAGAAATATTAACCGCACATGAAACGTCTTGACTGTTGAAAGCATTCTCTACTCTTACACTGTAAGAGCCTACTCTTTTTACAAAAACATCACTTTTAGCATGTGGTTTTACGGTTACTTGAAGGGAATTATTGAGGAAAAAATTGCGGGTTTCATTGGTGTTGTTCTGAAAAACAAGTTCCCCTTCCTGCTTAGTGCTGCATGGTGCAGTATCAAAGTCTAATGTTCCAATACTACATGTTCCTGCTGTAAGAATGATGAATGATACAATGGCGCAACTGATAATGTGGATGCCAATTTTTAGATTTTTCATGATGATTAGTTTTTTTTAATGATGAAATAATAACCGACTCTGTTTTAGACTTTTCTGTGACCACCTTATTTTTTATGAAAACAATCCTTTCATCTAATCAAGACTTAACTTGATGCAAGTTTGCTATCACATCAATTCAAAGTCACTTTAGCTGTTTTTTCTCCTTTGCCCGTTTTGGTTTTCAACAGATATATACCTTTTGGCAAATTGGATAAATCTTGTTGAATGGTTTGCGTATTCAATTTATCTGCTGACCAAACCATTTGACCAGTGGTTGAAAATAATTGGACTTGCAAAATATTATTAGTCTGGCTCGCAACAGTGATTGGCCCGTAGCTTGGATTTGGATAAACCAGTACATCTACGACATCTTTCGGGATGGCTTTTTTTTCAGAAAAAGCTAAGGCATTGGCTTCATCTTCATCCTGAAAAGCTGAATTAAATGCTTTGAGCTCCGTTTTATAAATCCCTGCTTCTAAGTTAGGGTCATAGAAAGGGTCTTCAACACCAGCCCCTAGTCTCACATCGCCACCACCTACGCCTAAGATACCGTTGGCTTTGTATTGCAATAATTGGTTGCCTCGCGAATGAACTAGACCGTAGTTTCCACTTGTTGAAATGATATCCCCATTATTGTGTCCGACACGTAAAGCGATAGGGGCAGAGTTGGCAATGAGGTCGCCAGTCTTAGAAGCCGAATTGGCAAGGATAATGAGCGTACCACTGGATTCTTGAATAATATCTTTACCATAGTCATTGCCTTCACCTCCATACGTTTTTCGCCATCCGACATTGAAGCCTGTACCGTTTTGGTTGAGCCTCATGCAAAAAACATCATAGTTACCCCTATTGATTTGAATATCGCCATTGTTAGAAGAACTTGTGTAGCCTACAAAAACATAATTAACAGCTGTACTGCTCGATGTACTGAGGGGTTTGATTGACATAGCGACATCATATCCAGTGCCACCATAACAGCTTGACCATAAGCGATTGCCGGCTGCATCCAAAACGGCAATCCAAGCATCAGTAGTAGTCCTTCCATCTTGTGTTGTGTGATTGTTGCCTATATCGCCGTCCTTAGAGCTCGTAAAACCTGCGAGGATATAGCCGCCATTTGGCATAGTTTGGATATCGTAGCCACCATCATTGCCCGTCCCACCGAGGCATTTCTGCCATTGAATTGTGCCCGTAGCATTGATTTTAACGACCCAAACATCGCCCGTTGGTGAGCCATTTATTAAGTGATTGTTGCTCACATCGCCGTTATTGGAGTTGGTGCTGCCTACAAATATATACCCACCGTCCCTTGTTTGTCGGATGGCATAAGCTATATCGTAACGGGAGCCACCATAGCATCTTGACCATTGTATCTGACCGACACTGTTGACTTTGACGACCCAAACATCGCCGCTACCATGTGCTCCAGTGACATCTCCATCGTTTGACTCCGTGTAGCCTGCTAAGATATAGCCGCCATCTGTTGTTTTGTCAAGTCCATAGGCTTTATCTGTTCGTGAGCCGCCGTAACTTTTATCCCAGATAATATCATTAAAGCTCGAATAACTTCCAAAAGTATCTCGTTTGCTCAGAAAAAAATCAGCTTGACCTTTGTTGTTCAGGAATTGCTCGCCTCCTGGCTTCACAATATAATTAGACGTTGTATAGCCTGCCATGACGAGTTTATTGTCTTGGGTTAAGTGGGCAGCATAGTATTCTTCGTCGCCTTCGCCAACTATGCGACATCCGTTAAAACTGGATAAAGTGATAAACAGGATTCCTAAAATGACATAAGGCAAATACCTTAGGAGGACGTGGATTTTGAAAAAATAGTTTTTCATTGTTGATAGTTTTAATTGTGAAAAAAAGTTTGATGACTAATAAATAGTGTTTTGAAAGAAGGGCGGCACGAACGCTGATAGATAGTTTAGTGATGTGTTTGATGAAAAATGTTCTAATTTTTTTTTCAATTGTAAAAAAGCTGGTGAGCATCGTTTTTAATGAAAGTGATACCGGTTTTTATGAATTTAGGCATTAAAAAGGCTGAAAGCAAAGCTGTGCTTTCCTCTTCATATCCGCGTTTTAAAGCTTAAAACACATGGAAATTTAACGTTTATACTGAGGGGGGGCTTAACGAAGTATCAGAATGTTTTGTTCGGTTTAGTTGCCTCCATGAGTGACCTTAGGCGCACCATTTTGAACATTTACACTGCCTTTTACGCAATTGGCTATTGAAAAACGCTCATAAGAGGACCCAAATTGATAGGAATTTTTCGGGTCATTATTGTTGGCTGTAGGCGGATAATAAGTTGCAATAGATTGCGGCACTTTGTCACAGAAACGGCTATTGATAGCCTGCCCAAAGGCAAAGATTTACAGCGGTTGAAAAAAAAAGATATCGAACTGAAAATGTCCTCTATTGAGAAGGCTGTGTTAGATTTCAAGACACAAAAGGTGCTTTGGAGTGCCGATAAGCAGGCGCTACAATATTTGTTACGCATATTTTTGGGCGCATTTATGTACTTTTTGATTTTGGGTATCCCTGTATTTTTAGTATATTTCATGGTGTATAAAGGTCGAATTGCTGGTTTTTTGCAAATATTTACCCAGCGACGTCTTTTAACAGATAGCCAAATCAAAGTCTGGGTATTTCCTTTATTTCTATTTGTGAGCAGTCTCGTTTCGCTGGCATTTACCGTTTTATTCGCTTATATTCCGATTGAAATCAAGCAAAAATGGTTTTTACTTTTGGTTTCTACGAATAGATACATCAATTTTGTTACCATCGAATTCCTTTGTTTATTGACGGCAGGGGCGGCTTTTACAAAGACTTCTATTGAGAAAAGCCGCGAGTTGGAACGTGCAAAACGTTTGACAGAAATTCGCCGCCGCAAATCAGTTGAAGATACTTTGGGCATGATACGAGCACGTATTCGCCCACATTTTTTGTTCAATGCCCTTCAAAACTTGAAAATATTGGCATCAGAAAAATCAGATGACTTGCCTGTTTTGATGAACCAATTGTCGAGTCTCTTACGCTATACTTTTACAGAAGCAGATAATAGCCAAGTGACGATTGCAAAGGAAATTGAGTTCATAACAAGCTATTTTGCACTTGAAAAACTAAATATCAGTCGGGACACACATTTTTTTTTGGTACACATATCCACCCCGAAACGATGACTAAAAAGATAACACCGATGCTGCTGTTGGTGATTGTTGAAAATTGTTTCAAACATTATAACAAAAGTAGTCAGGTAGCAAAAACGATTGATATTACGATAGAAACCACCGATGAATGGCTGGCTTTAAATACGCTCAATACCTTCGATTTAGGTCTGAAAAACGAACACGATGTGGCACAACACACAGGCTTTGGGCTTAAATGGATTGAGGAACATCTGCGGTTATTGTATCCAAACCAGTACTTGATTAACTACGGACATCAATCTGAAAACCTGTTTTTTGTCAACTTAAAAATCCCTTTGCAATGACTAAATTGATACATTATATCATCGTCGAAGACGTTGAACGCCAACGGGAATACCTAAAATCATGGCTCAAAAAGACGCGCCCTAACCTGAATTATGTCGCTGATTTCAGCAATCATCTTGATGCCTATCACTTTTTGTTGTCCAAAGAAGACCCCACAGTAAATTTGATTTTTCTGGACATCGAATTGCCCGGTAAACGGGATCGTTTAAATCTGCTTGAATTGTTGCATGGCAAGTTGAAACACCCGCCGAAAGTCATCATCATTTCTGGGAATGATTATTTGCTCGATACGTTTGAGCAAATTTATCCAGTATCTGGCTATATTCAAAAGCCAATTGATGATGAAAAATTGAATAAAGCGATTGACAAAGTAGAATTGGAATTGCCCAATATGCTCCCTTTGTCGCCGACCAAGTCCAATATTGAATTTATCGAATTTGGTGGCATGATTATTCCTGTAAAAGACATTATGTTTTTTGACAGCAACAACAGTGACAAAACATTGCATCGGCAGAATGACGCGGAAATTACCGATAGAATCAGTATGAATGATTTGGAAAAAAAACTACCAGAAGGCGGATTTATGCGAGTACATGAAAGTTTTATCGTCAATCTTGACCATAATTTATTGTACAGTATTGACAAAAAGCGCACGGTTTATACAATGAAATGTCCTCAAAGTGGTAAGCAATACCCCATTCCGATCAGTCAGAAATACCGTTACAAATTTGATGGGATTTGAAAGACCTAAAAGGTTTTGATTATTCTTTAAGAGACTTGCTGATGTGCTTGATTCAATAGCTAATCAGGGTTTTATGAATATTTCAGAGCCGATGTAGTTGGTTTATTGTCTGGAATGACAGAAAAACAACTTGTTTGCCTGTCACAAACTTTATTTTATATGATTAAAGTAAAACAATATAAATCCTCATTTTTGTAGAGAAAAAAGTTATTTCTGCTAATACACAGAATAAAAAAACTTTTATTTTTTGATAAAAATAGATGCTTTATTATAAATTTAGATCAACCTTAATATTTCAAAATGCTTATCGAAATCTGTTTACGTACTTCAAAGAAAACTTACTTCCTCCTTGCCTTTGTCCTCTTTTTGAACCATTTACATGCTCAAAATCAATCATTTGGTGGCGGTATTGGCATCAATTTCATTTATTGCAATGGTGCTAATTTGCAAGAGTATCGCAATTCAAGATTGGGTTCAGAAGGTAGTAATCCTAAATCTTTTAGCAAACCTCAAGTGAGTTTAAATGTTGATTATAATTTTCCTACTGAATTGTCTGAAAAGTGGGGGTTGATTGGAAAAATCTATAACCCTATTTTTTCACATGCCCATTTTCAGTTGAAAGGACAAGCTATGTTTAATCAATTTCGAATTGATGTGAACAATAACAATTCTATTTTGAGCTTTGGCGGCAGTCTTTTGTACTTCCCTGTGACGCTCAATAAGAACAAAGATTTCAATTTTTTCTTTGAGACTGGTTACAAAGCGGCTTTGAATAATGCGGTTTATGACCCTTTTCATTGCACAGTTCTGGGCATCGGCGCACGTCATAGTTTAGGTAATGATTGGATTTTACAAACCAATTTCAATTATACAGTAGCTTTTAGTGACTATATTGACCAATATGGTGTGAAAGGATTTACTACTGAAAATCGTGAAGGGTTTGCAATGTTCAATGTTTCACTATTGAAGTCAATCTTTAACAAAACAGAAAAAAGAGGACTCGATAGAGCTAAAGATTCGTTGGGCATGGCGCATACACTTGCTTTGCAAGTAACTGGAAAAGGGCAGAAGTTGGCTGAAAAAGTGAAATCTATTGAAGATGCGCTCAGACCCTTGCTTGAAAAAACACAAAAGGACAAAGATTTGTCTTATAAAATTTTCGAAACGGGTTATGAAATCGGTGAGAAAGCGATTGTGATACGTATAAATCTGAAAAAAGGCAAAGAGTTAAATATTGCTGAACGCAATATAGATAGTTTGAAAACGCTCATCTCGACATTGAATATCTCTCGTCTTGTTGATTATGATTGGGCAAACGACGGGCATGTTTTTGAACAAGAGATAGCAAGGAAAATTCAAGAATCGCAAAACGATATTCAAGACATGAAACAAAATCTAAAACTGTCTTATGGATATTTACCGAAATTGAAAGAGTTGGAACAGGATGTACAACGTTTCAAAGTGAAAGAAGCAGGTGATGCACGTATGATTGTGATAGAGGTTGAACAAGCGATTGTGACGATACAAAAAGAATATAATGAAGTGCACAACAATGTGAAAGAAATCCAAAGTTCTTTCGATAAGGGAGAAAAAAATATGAAAAACGCACTTGAAGAGATTGAAAAAACAGAAAAAAAGATTGCCGACTTGAGAAAAGAGGAAAATACTCCGAAAACGATTTCTCCTAAAAAACGGGTAAAAAATTAAATTTTCAAATATACCCGAAATGCCATCCATACTCGATTTCGGAAAAAAAAGAGGCTGTATCAAAATTCTGATACAGCCTCTTTTTTGTTATATCTAATTTGCCATTTTAGGGCTGTGATACTGAGGGGGGGGCTTTAACCAAAAATATCCACCAATCCCTTCATTGTGCAGATTGCACCCAGCGAAGTCAGAACATACATATAGGGAATAAATGCACCATTTAAATGAAAAAATACAAAATTAATACCGAAACTGACACCTAAAAAAAATACGCCGATACCGACCCACTTACAACCCCGTTGAAAAAGGCGTTTGTGTTTTTCCTTCAAAGCATCATCAGTGGAAGACATTATGGGTTCTAAAGTTGAGTCAGTAGAGCCGTCATTTTGCATAGAGTTGTGAAACTGATCCATTTTTCATTGATTAGTTAGTCAAAAAATAAAATTATTACCGAATAATCAGTGAAATAAATGTTGTGTGAGTGAGACTCGAAACGGAAAGATAGGATATGTTTTCAATTTAGAAATAGAAAGGAGTAAATATTTTGAAAAATAGTCAAATTGTGAAATAAAGATTTGAAAAAATGATATTTTACAGTACATGAAAGCAAAAAGGCTGCCCTTTAGGGACAGCCTTTTTTACCTTCTATATAAATAAAAATTATGCTGTAATCTCATTAACCGCTTCAACAACGGCGTTTGCATTGGCAGCAATTTCACCTATTTCAGATAGACCATTTGAAGGCACAGATACTGAGGGAGGCATTTCAACAACAACAGCTTTAGCAGCTTCTTCGGTTGCTTTTTTTGCTGCGACTTCCTTAGCCAAGGCTTCTTTATTAGCAGCCGCTTTTTCTTTAGCAGCCGCCTCTTTAGCCTGTTGTTGGGCTTTCAACTCTTCCGCTTTTTTGGCATCACGAGCTTCGCGTTCTTTCAGTTGCTCAATTTTTGCTTCAACCTCCGCCTTAGTTGCTAACATTTCATTGAGCTTTTCTTGCTTCGATTTGACGCGGTCTTGAACCATATTTATTTTAGCTTGACGCAATTGTTCTTCAAGTTGTCCACCCGATTGCTCAACCCTTTTGCGTTGATATTCAAGGTCTTGGATATCTCGGTCAATAGAATCTTGCATTTTATCAACCGCCCCAATCAAGCCCGCATAACGGCGTGTCAAACGCTCCGTTGCCGAACTATCGTTGATGGCATTGTTGCCAAATTTCTTTTCTTTGACCGTTTTAAACAGACGGTCAATCCGATTCCACAAATCATTAGAGTGTTCACGCGTCATTTTTTGGTCGCGGAACTTGTTTTGCGTTTGCTTCAATTGGTCAAAAACATCAGGAAATCCTTTGATTCCTTTGTCAATTTTTTGCTCAATATCATCCAAAATGGTATTAAACTGTGCGTACCACGTTTTAGAGTTTTCTTCAAACTCATTCATCACCGATGTCCGCATATCTTTCAATTGTGTAAAAAGACCATTTGCTGTGTCGCGCAATTCGTCGCCATGGTCTCGGAACAAATTGCGTTCCTTCATTTGGTCTTGGACTTTGTTCCAAAAACCTTTGAGTGAGTCCCATGCTTCTCCACTGTATTCTGTCAGCTTTGTGACTTTATCTTCCAATTCTGCCAATTCAGATTTGTAAGCGGCGTGCAGTTTTGTAGAAAGGACGATGAAATGCCATTCGCCTTGTGCGCGGTTAACGATGTCTGTTCTTTCAACTTTAACATCATCGGGCAAAAGACTGTTGGTGACACTCAACTCCTTTTCGAGGTGTGTTCCCCCCTCTGGGAAGGCGACTTCGGCACCGTTGCGCCAATCATTGAGCATTTGTTGTGAAAAATCAGGCGAGGCGATAGCTTCTGGGAACATCCAAATGTCCACCTTGTTATCTTCAGCCCGTAGTTGCATAGCGATTAATACGCGATCTTCTTGTGCGTTCGTACCCCAAAGAACCAGTTTTGACTTCATTATCGTTAGGAATTTTAGTTCAAAAAATTACTGTAAAAATTAGTTTCGATGATTATCGTGTATTCTGTAATCAATATTTCATAAAGGACAAACATCATACCACCCCTCAGTAATTTCGGTCTTTTGAAATGTGTTTTTTCTAAAATGTTTGTCTTTTTCAAGCCCAAAGATAAAATGAATGGGGCAAAGCAACAAAGATTTTTTATTCGTAATTGTTTATCAGTCATTTGTCAATAGTCATTGGGTCATTAGATTATCCAAAAAGATTAACGAATGACATAATGTCTAATATTCAATTTTCGCCAACTCCGCCATATGCCCAAACTCCCTAAAATCAACAGGCGTAACCTCCGAAACCCCTTGTTCAGGCATGTGTACACCATATATAATGTCCACCGCCGCCATCGTCGCTTTATTATGCGTGACGATGATAAACTGAGAATCAACAGAGAATTTTTGTATGATTTTATTGAATTTTTCAATGTTCGCATCGTCCAAAGGCGCGTCAACTTCATCAAAAATACAGAAAGGCGCAGGTTTGTAAAGGTACAAAGCAAAGAGAAAAGCTGTTGCTGTCAAGGTCTTTTCACCACCCGACAACTGCGCAATGCTTTGCGGACGTTTGCCTTTTGGTTTTGCAACGATATTGATACCACTTTCCAAAGGATTTTGCGGGTCGGTCAGAATCATATCTGCCGTATCTTCTTCAAAAAACAGCGATTTAAATACCTCAATAAAATGCGTCCGAACGATGCCAAAGGCTTCTAAAAACTGCGCTGTTGCTGTATCTTCTATCTCTTTCATTGTTGCCAACAGCGAGTTTTTGGCATTAACAATATCATCACGTTGTTCTGCAATCGTATCGTGGCGTTCTTTCATCTCATTATATGCCTCAACCGCCATCGGATTTATTTCGCCAAAGGTGTCCAAACGTCGTTTTAAATCGTCCGTTTTTTTCTGTAAATCGTCTCTAACCAATCCTTCTTTAGGCGTTTGATTGATTAAATCATTAACAGAAATCCCAAATTCGACATTCAAACGGTCACCAATACTTGTAATTTGTAATTTGATGTCATTAAACTTATCTTTCAAGTTATTCACCAAACTCTGCACCTCGTTGCGCTGCCGATTGATGCGCCGCAAATCGTCTTCCATCTTCACAATCTCATTTTTCTTTTTGAAAAACGACTGCTCAAATTCCGATAAACCCGATTCCCGTTCACGCCTTTGTTTATAAAAATCTTGGAGTGATTTGTCAAACGTAATCAATTCATTCTCAACGATTTCCAACTCTTCTTTGGCTTGCGTCAACGACCGATTTGCCGTCGAAATGCCCCCCTCTGTATCAGACAGGTTTTTTTCTCTAAAACCCAACTCCCGTTGAAAAGTAGAGACCTTATTTTGTTGCCGAATAAACTCCACATTTTTTTCATTAAAAGCCATCGACAATTCACTCATCAAATCCGCAACGCTGCGATAAGAACCGTCTGCCGCAGTCATTTGATTTTTAATATCATCTGCCGCTTTTTTTCTTTCAATCAATTGACTATCAACATTTTCAATCGTTTTTTTCAAGCCAACAATTTGCTCATTTGCCCGCCGCTTTTTCTCATCCGCTTCATTGATAAACGTTGAAAAATTATCAATACGTGTCTGCAAAAACACCTTTTGTTGGCGTGTTTGATTGAGGTCATTTTGCGCTTTCTGAATCGTCGCTTTTTGTTCATTCGATTTCAAAAAACTAATATCGCCCCGCGCTTGACTCAACTGTTTTTGCAAGTCCGAAGCGACCCCCTCAGTATCGTGTATCTCTTTTTCTAAAACTTCAAGGTTTTTCTTACGACCAATTTTTTTACCTTCAAACAAACCGACAGAACCGCCACTCAACGCATATTTACGTTTTGTAAAACCACCACTTTTGCTCAATAACACCAATGAATGATTGTTTGAATGAGTAAACGATAATATATCTGCATCATCTTCAACGATTAATACATTTTGTAAAAGGTAATCAAACAACGTTTGATATGCCTTGTCCACCTGAATCAAATCCACAGCAGGACGTGCATTGACCAAACCCTTTGTCGCAAACGCGTTGTTTTCAAAAGCATCTAAGATGAAAAAATTGGCTTTACCTTTCTGTGCATTGTTCAAAAGGCGCACAGCCGCTACGGCTTCTTCAGCATTTTGAACAACATAATGATTCAAAAACGGCTCTAAATAGTTCTCAACAGCTGTCCGATAACCCTGTTCCACATATATCAAATCGCCCAAAAGCGGTGCCGTAAACGTCTTATTTTTTGATAAAAACTGGATAGATTCAGGATAACCTTCCAGCGATTCGACCATACTTTTGGTCAATTTAAACTCATTTTTCTTAGCATCTAATGTGCGATTGACATCAGCCAATTTTTTTGTTACAACATCTAAATTCTGATTCGCTTTCTCTAAATCGACTAATCGTTTTGTTTCTTCATTTTCAAGGTGTTGAATATCAACACTTTGTACATTTTCTTTTTTCTCCAACTCCTCCAATTGACCCCTCAGTATTTTGACCTCATTACGTCGTCCTTGCGTCTCTGAATCTGTTCGCTCTATATCTCGTTGCCCATTGTCAATCTGATTGGAAGCAATCGCTTTTTGTTTTTCTAACTCATTGATTTCACGCTCAATGCCTTGTTGTTGTTTCAAAAACACATCGAGGTCAGCTTTCAGTGTGCCGTGGTCATTGCGAATGGCGTTCAGTTTTTCTTTGGCTTCATCGAGTTGATCTTCCAATTTACCTTCAATCCGTTTTTCACCATTTATTTCTTCTCGATAAAAATCAATTTCTTCTGCCAATTTCGCCACCCGATCTTTTGCCGAATTGACTTGTTCCGCCAATTTTGTGATGTTTTGCTCCGCATACGTCTTGCGTTGTTGCGCCATGCGTTTGTCGTTTTCCATGCCCCTCAAACGCCCGACGACACTGTTCAAATCACGTTGTCGCTCACTCAATTCCTGTTCTTTGTCGAGGTTTGCCTTCTTGTCGCGCTCAATTTGCGCTTCCAATTTGACCCCCTCAGTATCCAACTGCCTATAACGGTCGGTTTCAATCTCAATATTTTTTTCCGTTTTTTTATAATCATCTTTAAAAACAGACAACTTCAAAACAGCCAAATCAACCGCTTTTTCACGATATTCTACCTTAATATCTATATACTTTTGAGTGCGTGCTGCCTGTTTTTCAAGCGTTTTGAGTTGATTTGTGATTTCAAACAATAAATCCTCGATGCGATTCAAGTCTTCTTCTGTCGAAGCGAGTTTGTTCAGCGTTTCGTTTTTCCGAGCTTTATATTTTGAAATCCCCGCCGCTTGTTCGAGCATCATGCGACGTGAGTTCTGCTTATCGTTCAAAATCTCATCAACCATGCCCAAAGCGATAATCGCATAAGAATTTGAGCCAATACCTGTGTCCATAAACAGCGAAGTGATGTCTTTCAAACGGCACGTCACGCCATTCAAACGATACTCACTTTCACCCGAAGCATATAAAATACGTGTAATTTTTATAGATGTATAATCCGTTGGCAATACATTTTTTGTATTGTCAAACGTCAAACTCACTTGCGCCAACTGCCCAGGTTTACGCTTTTTAGTACCATTAAAAATAACAGAATTCATCTTATCGAGCCGCAGTTCACTCGATTTCTGTTCGCCCAAAACCCAGCGAATCGCATCCACCACATTCGATTTGCCCGACCCATTTGGGCCGACAATGCCGATGACATTTTCATTAAAATTGATAACCGTATCGTTGGCAAAAGACTTAAAGCCTTTGATTTCAAGCGTTTTTAATCGCATTCGTGCAGGTTTGAGATGTTTTTTTAGGGCGCAAAGGTAGCTTACTTATTCTTTATTATAGTCGCTTGCTTGGTCAAAAAATATTTTCACCAATTCGTCTTTATGCGGATTTTGTTTGTGGACAATAAGCGAAGACAAAATCTGAAATTATATGGAAGGTAAGGGTTCATATTGTTTGTTGATACCTTTTTCTTTTAGTTGTTTGTTAAGCTCTGCTATTGAAATTTCGCCCAGCCAATAGCGTTCACGAAGCCGTTTATGCTCGACCATTTTTCTCAAAGCTTCTCCCAACGGAGACCCTTTTTTTAAATGGATGGTTGGTATTTTTTCTTCTTTATTCATTTACCTATATTTTATACAAAATTAATGCTTTTTAGGAATAAACAGACATTTTTTCTACAAATCCCCCAACTGCGGTCTCAAAACAATCTCCTCCACAACAGCAGCAGCAGACATACGCAAAGCAGCCAAAACCGCCTCCGCAATATCCCGCGCTTGCATCAATCGCTCTTCGGGAGCTTCAAAACCTGCCCACGAATCTGACCACGTGGCACCGGGCATGATGGCAGTGACTTTGATACCTTTGTCTTTGAGTTCTTGACGTAGGTTTTTTGTAAAACCCAAAAGCGCGTATTTTGAAATCGAATACGAACCACCGTTTGTATAAGCAGAGGTCGAAGCGGTGCTACACATATTAAAGATATAGCCTTTTTTCAACGGCAACATCATCGGCAGCAAGGCTCGTGTGAGGTGATAAGCAGAATAAAGATTGGTTTCCATCATTTTTTCCAAATCACCATCCCCCTCAGTATGAATCGCTCCGGGAATGAAAATGCCGGCATTATTGACCAAAATATCCACTCTATCCCATTGACTGTCAATGAATAGAGCGAATGACAAGACTTCTTCTTTTTTGCTCATGTCAACAACTTTTGTTATGAGTTCGACGTTGGCAAAACGAGAAGCGAAGTCTTTTTTCATCTCTATTAAATCTTCTTCGTGGCGGCTGCAAACAGCAATATCATACCCCTCAGTAGCGAGGCTTTCGGCAATGGCGCGACCGATTCCTTTGGTGGCTCCTGTGATAACGGCTTTTTTTAACATGATAGTCGTAATTGAGTGATTGAGTACATTTATTTTGCGAAGCTAAAACGTTTTAACCTATTTTTGGTTCTAATTATAAAATGACCATTGACAAATGACAGAAAAAACGCTTTTTCCAGAAAAACCACTCGTCTTATTTGACGGTGTTTGCAACCTGTGCAGTGCCTCTGTGCAATTCGTTATTGAACATGATCCAGAAGGCAAAATTCTATTCGCTTCGCTTCAATCGGAGCGTGGACAAGCGATTTTGCAACATTTGGGCATGAAAACCGACGATTTTGATACATTTATTTTTATTGAAAATGGTCAGGCTTACACACGTTCGACAGGCATATTGAAGGAGGTACGTTATTTTTCAGGCTTGTGGAAATATTTGTATGTGTTAATCGTTGTACCACGACCGATTAGAGATTTTTTTTACAATATCGTTGCCAAAAATCGCTACCGTTGGTTTGGCAAAAAAAATGAATGTTGGCTGCCGACACCAGAACTAAAAATGCGGTTTTTGACTTCTTGATTAGACCAATCAGTGGTCAAAAAATCACTATTTACACTCATAACAGACGCTTTATGAAAAGACACAACGACCTGTTGAGCCTATTACTACTGCTCATTTTTTTGTCCATCCGACCCCTCAGTATAAATAGCCAAAATTTTGCACGTATTGATTCTATTGCCATGAAAGCTCCTTTGTTGGCAACAAAGTCAACGGCGGATTTGGTCGCTTATTGCAAAGCAAATGCGCAGAATGACTTGGAAACGGCTCGTTTTTATTTTGTTTGGGTTGCGCGCAATATTCGTTATGATGAAGAAACGGCTAATACAGTTCGTGTGGATTTTGACGCTCAAACGCAGTCCCCTCAGTATGTTTTCAAAAGTCACAAAGCCATTTGTACGGGTTATGCGCGTTTGTTGGCGTATTTATGCAAGCAATCGAATATTCCTGCTATATACGTGGCAGGTTATGGCAAAGAGGAATCGACGGTTGACAGCATTGAAACCCATGCTTGGAATGTGATAAAAATAGGGGAGGAATGGGCACTTTTTGACCCGACTTGGGCTTCAAATGTGCTGGGCAGCGACAGCACTTTTTTGGGTGTGCCCTTTGAGCGATATTTTATGGGAACGACGGATTATTTTCAAAAAGGGCATTTGTCTTATGATCCTGTTTTCCAATTGACCAAAGAAATAGTCACACGTCAAGTATTTTTTGAACATACTGAGGGGGGCGATTACGAGAAGCCGGATGAAGATTTTTCTACAATTTTGAACCGTGATTACTCATTGGATTCTTTAGATTTTATGATTCAGAGCCATGGCCGCGGTGTTGCTTTTATGCAAGGAGACTCCAATATCCTTGCAAAATTGCGCGGAGTCCTTAAAGAAAAGCAGAATTTGATGCTCAAAAGTGCCCATGAAGGACTTTTAGATTTTAGTAAAACGGCAGAGAAAAACGTAGAGAAACTATCTACAGCGGCTTTAAAAGATTGGTCTGAAAGATTTGAAAAATTAGCAGAACCTTTGCAAACTGCCCTTGAAACAAATATAGAAATTGAACGATTGGAAACAAAAGAAGAAAAAATAAATGAAGCCAAATTGAGTGGTCGGCAAATATCAGACTTGATCAATTATTTTTCGCAGAGTTGGAATCGCGTTAAAGATGAAATAGGGAAACGGCGGTGATTCCCCAAAATCCAAATTTCAATGAGAGTTTTGGAATCTGGTATTTTGGATTTTGGAATAAGATCTACCTAATTTAATTGTTTTATTATATATTTTAAACAAACAAAGTATTTAAATATTTAAATTGTAATAAAACTCTATTTTTGTCGTCAATACTTTATTTCACAATTCTTTTCAAATTTACAAATAACAAAAACTGAATTCTGTGTTTAAATTTCTTTGGATTCTACCTGTTTTATTCTGCCTTCCTAAAAACCTTTTTTCTGAAAATTTTAGCCGTATTGATTCATTGTCAATCCAAACGCCGTCTGAGACATTGCACTCGATGGACAACCTCGTGGCGTATTGCGAAAGCAACGTGCAAACAGACCTTTCTCGTGTACGTTTTTACTTTGTTTGGATTGCTTCACATATAGAGTACGAAGAAATGGTTGGAAACGATAACCAAAATCCTGATACTGTTTTCAAGAGCAAAAAAGCGATTTGTAGCGGCTATACAAAGTTATTGATGCAATTGTGCGAGCAATCAGGTATTCCTGCGCGTTATGTTGCGGGCTATGGTAAGGACATAAATGATGAGACAAATATTCAAAATCATGCTTGGAACGTAATCTTTGTTGAAGGTCAATGGCACTCTTTTGATGTCACTTGGGCGGCAAATGATTTAGATCAAGATAAACAAATTCCGC
>JAYVFS010000228.1:0-9358 GCA_043772905.1 Saprospiraceae bacterium
ATTCTGAACGCAGTGAAAGAATCTGAATAATATTTTACACAGATTCTTTCACTGCGTTCAGAATGACAAAAAAAAAACTGAATGACATAATACAAAAATTAAAACAATGGCAACAGTAAAACTCATCAACTACGAAGAAGCCAGCCACGAAGTAAAGGCTGTTTTCGACGACATCAAAGCCGCCAGAAAGGTCGCAGATGTCAATAATTTTTGGAAAGCTTTGGCAAATCAGCCAGAGAATTTGAAGAGGGTTTGGCAGAATGTCAAAGAGGTTATGGGCAATGGCGAGATTGACTCAATGACAAAAGAAATGATTTATATTGCTGTTTCGATTGTGAACAACTGCGATTATTGCATTCACACGCATACGGCGGCTGCCCAATCGAAAGGTATGACGGAAGGTCAGCATCAAGAATTATTAGCAGTTATTGCTTTGGCAAGTACGACAAATGCGTTTGCAAATGGGTTAAAAGTGCCTGTCGATGAGCAATTTTTGAAATAGTTATTTCCCTAACCACAACTTAAATGCTTCTACTTTTTCACGACTCATTATAATATCGTCCTTAGACGGTGGATTGTTCAAAACGATTTTTAAACGGCTGTTGGAGTAAGCAATAACGTCTTTTATGCTCGAAATAGCAGCGATAAATTGACGATTGAGCCTAAAAAAACGCTCTGGTTCAAGCAATTCGTCCAATTGGTCGAGGGTATAATCTACGATGTATTTGCGTCCATTTTTATGATAGAGCCAAACGCTTTTGTTTTCGCCGAGCAAAAAATCAATGTCTTCTGCTTGAATTGTTTGCAAATGTTCACCGATTTTGACCATAAAACGTGTTTTGTAGGGAGGGGTCGCTATGCGTTGCGTCATCATCTGCATCATCTGACGCATAGCGGTTTCATCAAATGTAGGCAAAGAAGTTGTGCCTTGCAACAAACGCCATTTATCAAAGGCTTTTGACAAATCGCTGACGCTGATGGGTTTCAACAAATAATCAATACTATTGACTTTGAACGCTTTTAAGGCATATTCATCATAAGCTGTTGTGAAAATAACAGGGCATTTGACAGTCGTTTTTTCAAAAATTTCAAAACTCACACCATCGGCTAATTGTATATCAAAAAATGCCAAGTCAGGTGCTGGATTGTTTTTAAACCACTCGACTGCCGTTTTAACAGAATCCAAAACAGCTAAAACTTCACAATCTTTTTCTGCCTTTTTTAGAGACATGATCAGCCCTTCTGCTGCCAATTCTTCGTCCTCGATGATGATGATTTTCATACTTATTTATTGAACAATGGGAATTTTTACGGTAAAACTGTCCAAGTCCTGATGCACAAGTACCTTTTTATCGCTTAAAAATTGATAGCGTGAACGAATGTTTTCTAAGCCAACGCCCGTTGATTCGCCGACGCTGTTTTTCTTTTGCACATTATTTTTCACAACAATATAGCCATTTCCTTCTTGAAACACGTCTATACTGAGGGGGTGTATTTTCGACGCTTCGTTGTGTTTTAAGGCATTTTCCAAGAGCATTTGTAATGTTAACGGCGCAACCATGCCTTCAGATTGAATATTAATGGTCGTTTTCAAACTCTCACCAAAACGTATTTTCATCAGATAAATATAGGCTTCTAATTGCGTTAATTCCTCCGTCAAAGGCACAACTTCCTTGTCGCGGCTCTCTAAAACATAACGATACACTTTTGACAATTGCCGAACAAACTGCTCTGCCATATCTGCATCTTTATGTACCAATGTGGTCAAAACATTGAGACTGTTAAATAAAAAATGTGGATTGACTTGATTTTTCAAGGTTTCATAACGTGCTGCTATTTGTTCTTTATTCAATCGTTCGGCTTCAATAAGCGTTTGTTTCCAAGACGTTAAAAAACCACTGCCGTGTATAAAAATCGATATAAAAAACGTGATTAATAGTGTTATAATAAAAGAAGTAACATTCAAATATTTAACCAAAACATCTATACCAAATTGTCCTTTGAATAAAATTATCCATACATAAATAATTAAGAGCCAAACCAAAAATGTATAAACAATGGTTGTCAGAATAGTTAAAACCAAACGCTTCGGCGAATTTTTTACCCACGGAAAACGTGTGTTGAGCCAATCAGCTATATAGCCGTTCCCTGACCACAACAATACACCACCGATGCCGTTAACGACGCCATCTCTTATAAGGCTTACAGAATTCATACCGCCTATGAGCCAAAACAAAAGGGTTACGCCAACGCCAAACCCTAAAAAAACGGGTAGAATCTCTTTCAGTATTTTCATTTTTCTATTGCATTTTCGCTGCCAAAGGTAAAATTAATGTTTTGAAGGTGGTTATCATTTTCAATTTTTCCCTTTACTCCTTTGCCATTGTTACTTTTTCAATGCGTTTTGCTATTGAAGCCGTATGATCTTTTCCCCAATTTGGATGCAAAGGCGATTCAGGTTTGAAAGTCTCAAACTTATCAACTGCTTTTTGAATATCAGGAGTGGCTTTGGCGACACCGCCGCCATAAAACTCTGGCATATTCAAGGTAAATTCACCTCTAACCATATAAATTCGTGGGTTTTCGGCATTAATTGCTTGTGCTTTTCCCAATGTTTCAAATATCATAGGTGAATATCTTTGACCATTGACCATCGGATTTTCAATCAATTGCAACTGATAAGTGAAGGCTTCTAAGACCATCAATTCCGTTTCCATAGGTACAAGTTTTTCAGCGGCTTGAATTTCTGTCAATGCCGTTTTTGCCAACTCTTGTGCTTCTACCATATTGGTTTTCATAAGCGCATAACCTGCCAAAAGGCGACAATGTGCTGCATAATATTTGGGCAACCATTCATTGGCTTCTGCGTTGGCGATACGAGCAAAGGTATTAGCCGTGTTTTTATAGTCTTCTGCCGTTTTAGCTGCTTGAAATTGACCTAAGGTTTTACCCATAGCCTTTTGGAATTTTTCATTTTGTGCAAAGTTTTTTACAGACATTAAAGTGAGGGCAGCGATTAATACGAAATACTTTTTCATTGTTTTTAGATTTTAATATTGTTTAATAAAACTTGTTTTTCTTTTAATAGTACAAAGATGAGCTCAGATACTGAGGGGGTAAAATGAAGTGAACCGAAGTGTCGAATGGAGGGAGTGAAGTGTCAATTAAGTGAAAAATGAAAAGTGAAAAATGAAAAGACGAACGTATCACTTTTCACTTACAAATCATCATTATTCTCCTTGCTTTTTTCAAATTTTTGACCGATTGTAACGATTAAACCGACAACAATAAAACGTTTCGCAGGCGGCGTAACAGCTCTACTTTGGAACAAACCATCACTATTTGGGCGGTTGCTGAATTGATAACCTGACACTTGTTTAAAGCCGAATACATTGGTGACAGAGGCATATACAATCGTTGAATTGCTTTTGATATTGGTGACATACGCCATATTCCAACTGACATCGTGATAGTTGGACGTGCGTCCACCGTTAAAATTTGTCGTGTTTGGGTCATTGTAGGGTCTGCCCGATTGGAAGGCATAAGTTGCACCCATCATCGTATGCCAAGCGTTTATCCAATGTTTGTAAACAACGTTAAAGTTATGTTTAGGCGCAAAAATAGGCGTTGACAATTGTGGAAAATCACGATAATCCCGCTTAGTATCGAGGTAAGAATACGAGACATAATAATCCCCATTTTTAATGCTTTTTGAGTCCCGCCAAAAGAAATCAATGCCGCGCGCATAGCCATGTCCTTGATTATTAGGCAAATCGGTTGTTGTTTTAACTAAGTTTTGATACGTTTTATAGTAACCTTCAACACGGAAAACATAGCCTTTTGCAATCTTTTCATAAGTCGCAATATAGTGATTGGCTTCTTCAAAATCCAAAGCCGTAGTGCGCCGCATAACTGTATGTTCAGGTGTTTGATAAAATTGACCAAAAGACAAAGCCACTTGCTCACCTTTACCTAAAATATAAGCCGTTGACAAGCGAGGCGCAACGTTTGCCTTATTCAAAAGGGTTGAATTTTCAGCACGAAGCCCTACCCTTGCGAGCCATTTTGAAGTGATCGTTAAATCTGTTTCAGCAAACGCAGCCGTATAGTTTTCGATGTGTTTAGTTGTAAATAATTGACTTTCAGTGTATTTTTCATTAAAATTATTGTACAAATATTCTGTTCCCAATTTCAATTTTACATTATCTGTAAATTGTCGTGTCAACGTCAAACGGGTTTGTGCAGATTGTTCAACGGTGTTCAAATCAAAGTCTTGATGTATTTTATCTTTATTCCAAGTGTATGCGCCACCGACAAAAAGCGTCCAATTTTTGAAAACAACATCTCTATACGACGTATTGACATACACATTTTGACCCCTCAGTATCAAAGGCATTTTGACATTTTCGTTGCTTTTTATGGGTGTGTTGATGGTAAAACCATTGGTAAAAGCCGTCGCATAAATCTTAAAAATGCCTGTCTCACTGGTTTTTGTTTTATATGACATTTCAACATTGCCGCTTTCAGGTGCATGTCCAAAATCAAAGGATTGTTTGACCAATTTGAAGTAAGGCGACAAATTATTGTACGTGCCGCTGATATTGAAATTGCTGTTTTTCCAAGCCTTTTGCTTTGATAAACCGCCGCCGACAGACATGATTTGTATGCCCGTACTGTTTTGCGCTTCAACGTCTTTTGTATTTAAAATCAAGGCAGAAGACATCGCTTGACCATATTCTGCGGAATAACCGCCCGAACTGAACATCGTGCCTTTGAACATAAAAGGCGAAAAACGATTGCGGGCAGGCAAATTACCTGTTGAACTGTTGTAGGGATTTTGAACGTATAAACCATCAATAATCGTCCGCGTTTCAGAAGCAGCACCGCCACGGACGAGCAATTGACCCGTTTCTGCATTGCGTGTCGTACCTGGCAAAGTGAGCATTGCGCCCGTAATATCCGCCGTAGCGCCTGCGGTCATCGCTATATCAACTGCTTTTAAAACCACACTTTTTTTGACATCGCTGGCTTCAAAAACACCTGCGGAAATAGTGACTGCATTGAGTTCATTGAACGTTTCCTTGATTTTCAAAGACAAATCAAGCGTTTCCCCCCTCAGTAAAACCATCGTTTTCAAGGTATCGCAACCGACAAAAGTAACGATGAGGCGATTTGAACCCTTTTCATCTGTCGTAAAATGAAAATGCCCCAACGTATCTGTTGACGCACCGTCATAAGTATTTTCAAGAACGACATTAGCACCAATAACCGTTTCACCTTTTGTAGTGATCACAATACCTTGAATGGTGGTTTGGCTAAAAGCTAAAAGGCTTGCAGAAAGTAAGAGTGTTGTAAAAAGTATCTTTTTCATTTTTATCTTTTTTTAATTGATAAGACAAAAATGAGGGCAAATACTGAGGGGTTAAACTTTTTACAACCGAAGTGTCGAATCGAGGGAGTGAACTGTATTAAACACCGACGACAGTACTGCGTCTTTCAAAAAGTAGTGTATCTCGCCAACGTCCATCAGACATTTGTCCGACCCGTTCACGGTATCCAATTTGGCGAAAACCTGTTTTCAAATGGAGTTTTATACTGCCAATGTTTTCGGGAAATAAACCCGCTTGAAGTGTCCAAATACCGTTGTTTTCTGATTCAGAAATGAGTTTTTCCATCAATAAACGACCAATACCTAAGCCACGGGCGGCTTCTGACACATATACACTCAATTCCGCAACGCCCGCATAAACGCATCTGCCTGAAACCGGTACTAATGCTGCCCATCCGATGACTTCTCCTGCCATATTTTCTGCTATTAAACGTCCGAAAGTTAAATGGTCTTTGTTCCAACTTTCCCAATTTGGGGCTTGGGTTTGGAAGGTTGCGTTGCCTGTGGCGATGCCTTCATCATAGATTTGGGCTACGGATGGATAATCATCAGATGTCATTTCACGAATGTTTGTTTCCATCTTTAAATGTATTAAAGTTTGATAATCAATGTTTTAATGAAAATAGTTTTTTGTCATGCTAAACGTTTTTTTGTCATTCTGAACGCAGTGAAAGAATCTAAATTTAATATTTGGCTTTGACATTGCTGTTATCAACAAAAAATTCAGATTTTTTCGCTGCGCTCAAAATGACAAAAAAGACAAATCAACAACAATTAACAGTTGCCAAAGGCAAAGCAGCAAAAGCCGTTGTTGCCATAGCATTATCCTTAGGTGTACAGCCACAAGCAGCACCTTCCGTTTCTTCATCTTTTTTGAAGTCATAACGTGGGTGATTAAACTCTGCATCTTCGTGGAAATAATAAATTTCCCACTCGATGCCGTCGGGGTCACTGACCCAAAACTTGTCTTGTTTGGCATAACAGCACGACACGCCTATTTCTTCAACGAGTTCTAAATCCCTCGTTTTTGCTTCAAAAAAGCGGCGATACATCTCGTCTTGTGTCTCTACTTGAATGCCGATGTGACCAAAGTTAGCATTAACTTTATCTGGGCTTTCAATAAACGAAATGATGAGACTCGGCGAATCGAGGATGTATTTAGCATAAAAAGGACGCACTTTCGTCGGTTCTTGACCAAAGAATGTATTGTAAAATGCCACCGTTTTTTCAATGTCTGAAACATAAAAACTCGTGTGCATACGCGGAAAAGGACTTGATTTCATAATAAAAGATGTTTAATTTTAATTGTTAAAGCTTTTTCAAAAAAATGTTCCGTCGTCCATCTGACGACGGAACGGTTTGTGCTTCAATGGATTAGCAGCAGCCGCCACCTGTGGTTAAACCACCACAACATCCAGAGCCTTGTTGACAACAATCAGAATTTTTCATTGCATAAAATTTAAAATGTGAAAAGAATATCTTTAATGGTAAATGGTGAATCTCATAATGTCAATTACTATTATTTTCCATTCACCATTAACAACATCCGTCTTTGCAGCAGATTGTTTTTTCAAAAAATTGATTGAGTATTTTATTGACTTTTTCAAAGGCAGCCCAATTGATACAGTAGCAGGACTTTGCGCCGTCAACGGTGCCGTCAATCAAACCGACATCTTTTAGTTCTTTTAAATGTTGCGACACCGTACTTTGTGCCAAAGGCAATACCTCGACGATTTGACCACAAATGCAGCTTTGGCTTTCCGCCACTACTTTCAATATTGCGACTCGTGCGGGATGACTGATGGCTTTTGCGAAAGCGGCTATCGTTATCTCATCGTCCTTAAATTCTGCTTTTTTACTGAATGCCATTTTGTTCTATTTTTAATTGTATCGCAAATATACGATAGACTTTTTGATAATCGCAAATATACGATGATATATTTTTGAAATTTTTTCACAACACAAAATTTTGCATCTTTACAGCACGTTTAAAATCAAAAACACGCAATGAAAAAATCAACACTATTCTTTTTTATATCAATTTGCTTTTTTATAGCCCCCCTCAGTATAAATGCCCAAAAAAAGAAAGACAAATCTTCCCGCACCAGTAAATTGGGCGAAGAAGCGCTGGCTTTACATATTTCAGGTTTTGCGCCTTTGGGTTATCTGGGAGGCAAAATTGGCGTAGATATTCCTTTAAAAATCATTGAAAAACGCGGTTTCAAAGGTTTTCGGGCTGGACGAGACTTTATTGAGTGGTATATCACTGCCGAAACAGGTTTGATGCACCGTAAAAACGATTTTGAAAACTTCTCTGCTTCGGTCGAATTGACTTATCGCCGTCTGGGTGGTCAAAATGGTTGGTTTTGGCAAATAACGCCGATTGGTGTCGGAGCCAACTACATCATTCCGCCTTTTGGAAAAGAGATAGCTGCACCTTCAAGCGGTATCGTTAGTCATTCTTTGCTCGAAAAAAAATGGTATGTCACCCCCTCAGTATCTGTGGGTTTTGGACGTGATTTTGCTTTGAGTGGTGGTCGTCGAACAGGTTTCCCTTTGGTGATTTATGGTAAAATAGGGATTAGTTCGATGTTGCCCTACAAAACTTTTGGCTACCTTGTGCCTACAGCAGAATTAGGCATTGGCTATCGGTTTTCTGGTTTGGCGATAGCGACAAGGCAGGTTCGGCGGAGTTAGTTTTAAAAAATCAACAATCATGAAAATATTCTTAAAATCCATCTTCGTCCTCGCCATTTTAGGCGGCATCATCTTAGGTTATGTCCACGAAGTGCCTTATTTTTCCAATACATTTGAGATACAATATCTCTTTTTCCGCTGCCTTTTATTAGGCGTTGCGGTTGGCGGTATCATCGGTTGGATTTTGAGCAAAAAAGCTGCCGACAAAAGCGACCGTGCGCCCATCATTTTATTCAGTTTGGTGGCGGGTATGGCGGTCTTTCCTCTGTTAGGCATCAGCTCCAATCATGTTTTTGCAAAAACAGACCCCCTCAGTATAAAAGTCATTTTTCAGAAAGAAGAACCATTAAGAACCAGTCGTATTGGCATTGTCAAAAATACAACTTTGACCATAGATGCTTTTTATCTCTATTTTGCCAAAGACGGCGAAATAGACAGAATTCGCACCAAAACCCAAAGTTTTCAAAACGTCGAAGCTGGACAAGAAATAGAACTGCCTCTCAAACAAGGCTTTTGGGGTTTTACTTTTGTAGATATTCTTTAAAAAAATGATGAAATATGAATGATAAATGATGAATTTGCATACTTTCGCATTTAGCATTATCATTCATTATTCATCATTTATCATTAGACCTTTATGACCATATTACACATCAGTGCAGAATGTTATCCCGCCGCAAAGGCAGGCGGCTTAGGCGACGTTGTGGGCGCATTGCCTAAATATTTAAACAATGCGGGCGTAGAAACGGCTGTCATTATGCCCAAACATCGAACAAAATGGCTTGCCAATCAAGAGTTTGAACCTTTAATGGATGGTTCGGTACGCATCGGTTGGGAATGGCAGCCTTACGCCATCGAAAAATGTTTGAACGACACCTTAGGTTATGATTTATATGTCGTCAATGCACCCCAATATTTCGATAGACCGGGCATTTATACAGATGCTTCAGGTATCGGATTTAAGGATGAAGACCAACGTTCCTTGTTGTTTCAACAGGCTGTCATCCATTGGGTTATGGGTATGGAAGTTAAACCAAAGGTTTTGCATTGTCACGACCACCATACAGCCCTTTTGCCTTTTATGGTTCAATTTTGCCCTGAATATGAAGAATTGGCTGCCATTCCGACCGTTTTTACAATCCACAATGGTCAATATCAAGGCGCATTTAGCTGGAAACAAAATGGGATAATGCCTTCTTATCGCGGCGAAGCGGTTGGCTTACTCGATTGGCAGGATTCGATTAATCCGATGGCATCTGCCATCAAATGTGC
>JAYVFS010000229.1:0-30156 GCA_043772905.1 Saprospiraceae bacterium
TGTCGCAGTCCTCACTAAAATTGGACATGACTGAAAGCGGTATTTTTTGCAATTAATTCAAAATCAACAACTTACAGCGTTTTTGCTGTAATCAAGATTTATTATGTTAATAAAATAAATTGTTATGAAGTTGTTACGTTCAAAAAACACCTCTTGATAATCTTTCAGAGCGACGATTAAAAACGAATGTCAAACAACTGTCAAAGGATAAGGGTATGTTTTTGGTCTGTCAAATAATCCAAATCCAATGCGTTATGCCCAATGACTTCAATGCTTCTGACCTGCCCTATACTGAGGGGTAGTATCATCAACGAATCATTGGGTGAAGCTAAGGTAAGAATAGTTTTTTGATACCACAGCTTAAATGCCAATAAATTTTTCACACGTATCGTACCTATGAAAACAGAAAACTGTACCCGCTCCAAACCATAATAAATAAGTTTGTTGGCGGTTTTAGCACGAAGTTTATCGTCCGTGATGTCGTAAGCGATGAGATAAGCGTCTTTCATGATTAAGTGAAAAGTTGTAAGTGAAAAGTGAAAAATTGTTCCCTTCTTGGGTCAAGGGCTAACCACTATCTCCTCTTTGGGGGCGGGGTATAAATTCAAATTGACGGAGAGTTTGTACAAATTCCCCTGCAAAACGAAAAATATGTGTTTGCCGCGTCAATAACCGCCCATTAAAAGGGGTTTTCTCTCCAATCCACGCATTGAGTAAGGGGATAAGCCACCGTTTTCCATCTTTTGATAGCCATACGCCGTTTTCAGTTCCTTGCGCAAGTTCAAAGAAGGAAGCTGAAAACTGACCATTCAAGAAGGCTTCAATCAACATGCGGTCTAACCACGGACGAAAGGGCTCGATAAAATCAAAAGCCAAAGTGGGTTTGGCATAGTCGTCCACATGGAAAAAACCCAGTTGCGGGTCAAGTCCTGCTGCCAAAATTGCCCTTTCGACAATGCCATAAAGCATACCGTAGGCATAATTGAGTGCCGCATTGAATGTATCGGTGGCGGGTCGTCGGTTTCGCCCATCAAATACGGAGGGGTCACCAATCGCTTCACCGACCATACGCCAATAAGCCCTTGCAAGGCTACCTTCGATGCCGAGTAAATTGTTGCGGCAATCCTCAATGAGCGTTTTTTCCCAATTTGAAAACTGGAGCAGTACCCCCTCAGTATCGGCAAGGGCTTTGTCCATATCGGCAGCAAGAAGTGGTTTTCGATTTTTCAAAAACGCCAAATTATCTGCTTGATGCTGCCTTTTGAGCTTAAACAAGCCAATCACCCAAGCCGTTGATGCTGTATCAAAGGCAAAAAGCACCTGTTTGCGGCGAATATCAGGCAAATTGGCAGAATACACACTGTGCATCCGTGCTTGCACTTTGCCCGTCGAGGGATGATGCAGATAGATAACAATATCGTGTTCAACAGCCAATCGAATCGCTGCCGACGATATGAGTGCATGAGAAGTGATGGCAATACTCGTTATTTTGTGTGGACTGATGAGACGATTCTGTTCTTCAAAAGCGACCACAAAATTGCCGTCTTGTTGTTTGAGGGCTATTCCATCTGTATCTAATACAAGTTGCATATTCGTTATTCGTTTAAAAGTAATTAAAATCCAACCAACTAATCGAATCATACTCATCGGGCGGTTCGATAGCGGCGTTGTATTGTTTCGTCAAAGCGATGAAATCGGGATGATTTTCACCGAGAATCTGAACAGCAAAGCTCAGTTTACCGTCAATCTGCTGTTTGTACTGCCGTACCCAATCCACATCTTCGTGCCAAAGCCGTGACTGCACCGAAAGAATACCTTTGAGCCTGTCCATCTCTTTTGCAAACGACACACTGAAATCATCGGGTAATTCGACGCGCCCTTCCACATTGTCGAGGCGCAAACCTGTGACCAATTTCACATCATCGGGACCAAACAGTTTGACTTTTTCCTTTTTGAACAAAAAGCCGTATTTTTTCACAATGTCCTCCAATGCAATCGTTTTTACCCATTCGATTTCCCTCTCGCTCGAAAAACTCATATCGTCGGCATAGCGCGTAAAATGCCATTCATGGTTAGCGGAGTATGTCAGCAAATCGGCATCCATGGGCATAAATACCAAATTGGACAACACAGGCGAAGTCGGCGCACCCATCGGCAACCGCCCGTTGAGCGTTGTGAGGCGGGTGATGGTGTCTGCCACTTTTTCCGAAAAGTCAAAGGGTGGGCGCAACAGCACTTGAAACACTTGCTCTGCCGTAACGAAATGGAAAAAGTCCTCCAAATCGGCATTTAAAAGCCATGCTTTGCCGAGGTGTTGTTGGGCATTAGTCAAAATAGAGCGCGGAGGTTCAAGCGACTTATCGGGATTGATGATAAACCCATAAGCCGAAGGCGGCTTGATAAACCAATACACGGCTTGCATAAAATCGTTCAATTTACCTTGAATCGCTTTAAGCGGTGCAATCGGATTTTCAATCAACCGCCGTTCACCGTTCTTTTTAGGTACAGTGAACATATTATACTGAGGGGTCGCCGCATTCAGCTCGACAATGTGGCGTGGCGTTTCGAGTATTGTCGCCAACACATCGAGCGTTTGAATGTCCGTAAACACTTTTTTTCGGTGGCGTAAAGTGGGCAGTTTAGGCATGTGGCTTTGGGTTTTGATGAATGAAATACAATATCGGATATAAAAATATAAATAATTCTAAATTATCTAAAATAATCCATTTAAAATTTTGTGTATAAAAATATTTTACATACTATTGTTGTCTAAAATCTTTTTAACCAAAATAAACAAGCATACCCTATGTCAACAAATCCATTCGAGCTAACCTTTTCCCTTCGACAACATACGCCCATTATCCATTTTCAACATCACCAAGACGGTGCAACGCTGCGTGCGACGGAGGTTAAGCCTAAGTTGGATAGGTTTCTGATTGAAATGATGGGCAGTGGTAACTACGATGCAGGTGCTTTGTATGCCAAACGCCAAAAATGGTTGATTGGAGAAGGCAGCAACGGCAATGCGTTAGATTATAAAATGCGGATAATCGCACAAGACGCACCAGAAAAAGTAGAGATAAAGAAAGGAGAACCTTTTCCTTGCTTTTTTGCTAATATTGGGAACGAATATGACCCAAAGAAATTTGTTTTTCATACTGAACCCATAAAACTTCAAATTATCTGTTTGCAAACAGAGTTAAAAACGTTTATTCAAACGCATTTCAATCATTTTATGGCACAAACCAATTTTGGAATGCGACAAAGCAAAGGTTTTGGTAGTTTTGCTATTGATGGTCAGAAAATAGAAAGGGCTTATGCTTCTTACGCTCTTGATAGTGCTACAATAAAAAAATTAATAGAACAAATAAAAAAAACAAGGGGTGCATCTCCATTGTTTATTGAAGAGACAAACAGTAAATACAGTTTTCAGGCTTTATTTAAAGCGATTGATTTATTTTATAGGAGTCTTCGCGGTGGGGTGCGGACTTATGGTGGTGGTGGCGTTTGTAAATTTTACTTTAAACCTCTTTTAGTTGCGTATTACAATGAAAATATATTAAATAGTGGCATTGATTGGGATAAAAAAGCGATCAAACAAACTTTAGTTGATGGAAAGATAGGCGTATTAGGAACTGATATTAAAGATTTATTTGGTTTTTCAACTAATGAAACATGGAAGGAATGCCCAGAGTGGGCTACAACCATTATTAAAAAAAGAGATAAAAGAGAAGAAGATATAAAATCAATTGAAGCAAAAATTCAAACGGTTAGTAATTCTGAAAAACAAGCATTAATTGATGAAAAGAATAAATTGTCAGACGAATTAGTGGAGCGTTTTGCTTCGCCTATTATCTTCAAACCTATTTATGAAAACGGAAAATGGAGAATATATATTTATCATAAAGCCATACCTAAAACTTACAAAAATACAACAGTATTAGCTGATGTCAATGGTCATGATGTTGCTTTAAAAATGTGGGATAGTGCTAGTTTTCCTTTTTATTTATCAGACTTCTTTGACTTTATTGAAAATTACAAGGACAACAAGGAATTTGATGCACATATTAAAAAGTACGACGAACGTGGACATTATTTCGATTTTTTGAGACATCAAGATTATCACAACCTAAAAACCCTATTTTCAACCTATAAAACGCTCTAAAAAATGCCGAATCGTTATATCGTTCTGTCCATCGGACCTATTTATAAAACGATGTTGAGTGCCAAACGCACCCGTGAATTATGGGGTGCAAGTTATTTGTTTTCATGGATAATGAAGCAACTGATTTATAGGTTAAACAAAGCGGGTTTCTCAAATGAAGACTTTATTGTGCCTTATGTCAATACGACTACGCCTGTTACACCCAACGGCGTAGGCTTATTTCCAGATATGCTTTTAGTGAAACTAAGCACTGGAAAAGATGAAAAACTGTTTGAACAAGTCTTAAAAGCATTTAAAGAAGACGAATTAACACGTGAATTACAGAGTATTAGTGGCATAGATACCCCCTCAGTATTGCGCTTTGTCAATGACTATTTTCGCTTTGCCTATCAAGCGTTTGAAGAAAAAGACGATGAAAAACCGATTATCACAGCAGGTAAAATAAGCGGTCAATTAGAATTGTGCAATCGAGCCAACAGTCAAGGACATATAAACCCGATTACAAAACTATTGGATAGAGCCAATAACTCTTTTTTAAGTATAGATGGTTTTGGAAAAAGGCATCGTTTTCCAACACTCATCCATATTGCTACGAAGCAATTGGCACTATTGGACAAAGATGAACACAATGTTCTTTGGGATAAAAGCGAGGGGAAAAGAGACGATGACGATGAAGAAAGACTTTTTGTAACCGCTTTGCAACAATCAGAGCGTTTCAAAGACGATTTTCGCAACTACCACAAATACATTGCTATCATCAAAGCCGATGGAGACAGAATCGGTAAAACAATTGAAGGCTGGACAGGCGATTTACGGGCATTTTCTGAAAAACTATATGACTTTGGCAGAGCTGCCACACAATCTATTGAAGCTTACGGCGGCGTACCGATATATTTAGGTGGCGACGATTTATTGTTTTTTGCGCCTGTCAACAATGGTACTTCTGATATTTTTACGCTTTGCAATACCTTATCTCATAATTTTAGCCAACAATTTACGGTTGATAATCCACCTACTTTGTCCTTTGGTATTTCTATCAGTTACTACAAATATCCTTTGTATTCTGCCTTAGAAGAAGCGGACAATTTGCTGAATAGAGCCAAAGAGCCGAACCGCAATGGCATTGCATGGAAAGTATTACAACACAGTGGACAATACTTTGATGAACGCTTGAATCAGAGCGATAAGATATTTACCCATTTCAAATTATTGTTGCACAGTCCGACATTGGAAAAAGAACATTTGAAATCTGTCGTACAACATTTCCGAAGAACAGACCCTGCATTGTGGCAGATTATTGTAAATATTCCTACGGAGGTTACAGATGAGCAAGGCGTTAAAGTATTTAATGAAGCTGATAGAAAACCGCAAAATCCCCGTGCGATACGCATTGAGGCTTATTTTGCTAATTTCTTTAATGAAAAAATACATCAGAGCTATAAAGCTTTTTTTACAACACTCAGCGAATTGGTTGCCCTCTCTTTGCCTGCGCCATCGTCTGATAAAGACACTGTTGAATCGGCACTTAAAACAATTTATGCCCTCTTACGAACCGTTATTTTCACAAAAGGATACGACTTAACTGATGAATAAATCATACAATTATTTGGTAAAATTAATTCCTACGGGAAAGTTCTTTTTCGGCGGCGAAATAGGCTATAAAGGACGTGGACGTGTTCAAGAATTGACGAGTTATATCGTGCGTTCGCAAATATTTCCGCAACAAACGACTTTGTTGGGTGCTTTGCGCTATGCGCTATGGAAACTTTCTGAAAAACCTTTAAATGAAACGCCTATCGGCGATACAAGTTTTCATTTAGACAATCCTAACAAAATAACAAACTTTGGTTGTATTAAAAACCTATCTGAACTTTATGTTTATCATCAAAGTCAATACTATTGGTTGCAGCCTTTGTACAATCAATTAGCATTTGATGGCACAGCTTTACAAGGCTTTGACCACAAAAAGACACCCCCTCAGTATTTTACAAGTTTTAAGGACTGCCAACTCAAAGACACGCTCTTTCAATCGTCTGAACAAGTCGGTGTGATTACGTATGCCTCAAAAAAAAGATGGTCAATGGACGAAGATGATGCTTTTTATCGCCAATCATTTTATCAATTTAAGTCACCCGATGATGGGTTTGCTTTTTTGGTAGAATTAGACGTAATCGAGTATGATAAATTGAAAGAAAAAAGCCTCATTATGCCTGTTGGAGGTGAAAACAGTTTATTCAAAGTGAGTATAGAGTCTATACCCGCTGACTTCAAACAGCCTGTTTTTCAGAACGAAGACACTTATATTAAAATCATATTGACTTCTGATGCTTTGCTTTCAAATGAGATGGTAGAGGCTGCCGATTTTGCAATTGCAGATACCGTTGATTTTCGTTTTTTGAATACACATAAGAAAAACACAAAACATTGGTATGACTTAAAAAAATATGATAAAAGCGATGCCGCAGAAAATAGAGAAAGTCCTTCATTTAGTCAAAAATATGAACTGTTTGCTCGTAGCTCCGTCTTTTATTTCAAAATAGAAACGGATGCTAATAAGTTTAAAACAGACTTAGAAGCCCAAACAGCTATGCGACAAATAGGATATAATCAATACATTTCTCAATAAAGTCTAAGACTTGACCATATAAATCTTATAAAATATGAGCACTCAATTATTCATTATTACCGCCCAAACCAACCTTCATGTGGGTAGTGGTGACAGCAATTATGGCATCATTGACAATTTGGTACAGCGCGATGTGCTGACTGAATTGCCACATATCCACGCATCAAGTCTAAAAGGTGCCTTGCGTGAATACTACGAAGAAGTCATTGGCGATAAAGTCAAAGCTGTTTCTATATTTGGCTCTGACCCAACTAATAAAGAGAAAGATAAGGCTCAAAAAGGCAGTCATAATTTTTTTGAAGCCCATCTATTAGTGATGCCCGTTGCCAGCAACGTCGGCAATTTCTTTCGGGCGACTACGAAAGAACGCATTGCGAATTTAATCAATATTTCAAAAAATATGGGTGGCAGTATTACGGCTGAAAACGTCGCCGCTTTGAAACTTATAACAAACATGTCCGTGAACCGCAACCATCCAATTGTCTTTTCAGAAGACCTAAGTGGTTTTCAAGGTGAGGTCTTTTTGGGCGATTTTAAAGCCGATAAACAAAGCTCGATCGCTTATCCGAAAACAATATTGGGTGATCGTTTAGCTATTTTCCATGAAGACGATTTTAAAATCCTTTGCGACAACGAACACTTACCTGTTATTGCCCGAAATCAATTGGAGAATGGTGTAAGCAAAAACCTTTGGTATGAGCAAATCGTTCCGCGCGAAAGCCGCTTTTTTATGCTTTTGCAACAACCCAATAACACTTTTTCAGAAGCTATCAAAGGTAAAGTTATTCAAGTCGGTGCCAATGCAACTGTCGGTTATGGCTATTGCACTTTTAATACACTTTAACTCAAAATCATTATGAATAAAAAGAAAATAGCAGATTATATGCTCCGTGCAGACGACGCTATTAAGGCAGCGAAAATCGTCAATAAAGAGGGCAAAATAGCGAGTGAATTTGGCGGGTATATCTCTTCTTTTGGTGCGGCTATCGTTCAAAGTGGTTTATTGCCCACCATTGCTTTTTTTAGTCGAACAAGTACCAGTTCAAAAGAAGACAAAGGTCAAGTGGTGAAAGCCATCGCACACATGTTGCGGGAAACTGATTTGTTTAAAAAAGTCAAAGACACGCCTGATGATGATGCTTTGTTTCAAAACATCGTTCATGCAGCCGTTGCCTTAAAATTGGTTTTACGCACCTATCCTTTAACCAAAGAAAAGAAAGACGACAATGCCTAACTATTCGATTATTTCGCAACAAAACCCCAATTTAGGTTGGTGGTTCTATAAAGGCTACTACAAAGGTGGTTTGGATTGGGGCAAGCTCAAATCCAATGAAGATGATAATAAAGCCTATTTCAAAAAAGCCAATGACGTATTGTCAAAGGCGAAATTACCCATATTTGCACCAAAGGTTAATGGCAATTACACCCCTCAGTATAAAACGACTTATCCAGGAATGGTGATGGGTGTCGGTTATCAGCATGAAACAGGTGCAATGGGCGAAGCTAAAATTGGTTTTTACTTTGACTATACAACAGGATTGCCTTGTTTATCAGGTTCGTCTGTTAAGGGCATTATCCGTTCAGCTTTTCCACAATTCAAAGCCTTAGAAGACAACCTTTTAATACCTGACAGCCAAAATAAGAATAAAAATAAAAACAATCAGAAAGTTAACATCAAAATAGCGCAAGCTAAAGCCCGTTACATTGCCCATGTTTTAGGTTGGGTGGAACTGGATGACGAAGCCTTATTTGCGGCGGTTTACCAATTGGAATTAGCCATTTTCTCAGGCGTTGATTTAAAAACAACAACATCCAATGCCTTTGAATATATTAGCATTTACAAACGCGATATATTCCACGATGCCTTTCCTATCCAAGCAGCCGATGGAAAGTTGTTAGGTGAGGATTATATTACACCGCACGTGGGCGGTGCCGAAACAGAAGCCGAAATCGAGCAAAAATCGTTGAAAGAACCCACGCCTATTCTGTTTTTTAAAGTCATGCCCAACGTATCGTTTCGCTTTGATTTCAGATTGTCTGAAAAAGATATTGTCGTGGGCGACAAAACGGTGTCTGCAAAAAATCGTCAATATCTGTATTCACAGATTATCACAGATTTTGGTGTCGGTGCAAAAACAAACGTCGGTTATGGCCAGTTTCAACAAGCTGAAATGGCACATTTAGGCACTGTAAAAGAAGCTCGTACTCATTCTGAACAACAGCCCATAAAAACGGTGGGCAATAGTACTTCTCCTTCTTTTGTACATAAAGGTCCGCTTAACCCTAAAAAGCGATACGAATTAGAAGCCATTCTTACAAAAAAAGGTACGCCCAATTTCATCAGCGTTTATATAGAAGAAGGGAATATACAGGAAAATGTAAGATTAGATGGTACAAAAAACCCGATTGAGGTAGGTAAAGTGATTAAAGTACTCGTGACAGGCAACAAAAACAAAGTAACACAAGCCACATTTAATGGTGAAAAATGATGACAATCAAAACCTTAAAAATTGTTTTCGATATACCCTTGCGTCCAGACCAAATCAAATATTGGCGAGGGGCAATCGCAGAATATGCGGGTTGGGAAGATGATAGATTCCACAACCACATCGAAGCGCATACTTACCGCTATCGGTTTCCGACCATTATGTATCGTTCAGAACATAATCAAGCCGCATTGTGGGCATGGGGTGAGGGTGTCGAAGCCATTCAAGAGATGCTTTTGTCTCCGAAGAACGTGTTGACAATGCAGGGAAAAACATACCGTTTGCATTTGATTGAACGCCACATCTTAGACATACCCCTCAGTATGTCTGACCAATCCCACCCCTATTTCCTCCACAACTGGCTCGCGCTCAACGAAGAGAATTTCAAAAAATGGGACAACCTGCCTTCGTTGACGGCACGTACAGCGATGCTGGAACAGGTATTAGCTTCTAACATCATTGCTTTTGCGAAAGCCATTCATTGGCAATTGCCACAACGTTTGGAGGTCACGCTTTTACAGATTCGCTCCACGCATACCGTACCACATAAGGGCGTGCCGATGGTCGCTTTTGATGTCTCTTTTTCTGCCAATATCGTTCTGCCCGATGGTTTAGGTTTGGGTAAAGCGGTGAGTATGGGCTATGGTGTCGTAGAGCCGTTGCGTCCAAAAAGACCGCGTAAAAAAGTACAGACACGTGCCCTCGCTTTTGGAAACTTTGTTTAATTTTGGGTTTGGCATCGGATACCCCCTCAGTATGAGTCGTATTTTGTTCCTTGACATCTTTTAAAAGTCGCTAAGACTTCTATATATTTAAACGGGGAAAATGTCGCTAATAGAAAAAACTTCGCTCCCGCCTTTCCAAAAAGGCTATGTAAATTTAGAGTTATCAACGAATAAACCTTTGCAATTCGTTGATAATCATTTTTTTACAAAAATTGAGGGTAGAAGTCATGTCCAATTTTAGTGAGGACTGCGACAATACCATTGAGGTATTACAAAAAAATTGTCGCTAAAATTTAATCCGATCATAAAGACGTCTTATATTCCTTGTACTTTTGCTTTATTTTGCTGCTCTAATCCGTTCACTATATGGCTGAACAACAAACCATTCTCCGCAATTTGCGGCTTATGCGCGCCCTGCGAAAACGTCCAATGACGATTGCACAAATGCTTGACCTCTTGCGGAATGATGGTGTCACACATCGTCGAACTGTCTATCGGTGTCTGGAAACCTTTGAAGATTTAGGTTTAAAACTGAAAAAAGTGGGCAGAACTTACTTGATTGAGGATACAAACGCCGACCGTGATTTTTCACTCGATGACCTGACTACTAAAGAATTGGACTTGATTCGTTCTGCTCTATCAGCGTTTGAGAGTCCTTTAGCACCTATGATTCTACAAAAATTGGAAGACAATACTCAAGTTGTTCAAATGGTGGACAGCATGGTGCGCCAGCAGGCAGAACGCAATATTGAGCAACTTAAACTCGCTATCAAACAAAATTACTGCGTCCGTTTGCATCGGTATCAATCGTTGAAAAGTGATAACAAAATATCAAATTACACCATCGAACCCAAAGAATTGCAGAAAGGGGGCAAATTGGTTTATGCCTATAATCTGGCGAATGATAAAATGCAGAAATTTAGTACTGACCGTATCGAATCCGTCGAAATACTGAAGGGGCAAATTCAGACGCATGAAAAGGCTTTTGAACATTCTGATGTGTTTGGATATGACCATTCCGAAGCCCGCGCCCTCAAATTGCGCCTCACTGAACGTGCTATGCTGATTATGAGAGAAGAGTTTCCTCGTTCAGATAAGTATATCCGCGACGACGGTGGCAACTATTGGGTTTTTGAGCATATCTATTGCAATCCACAAAAACCTGATGCTTTGATTCGATTTATTTTGTCACTGCCCAAGGATATTGAGATACTTGTACCCAATGATTTGAAGGGGCTTGTTCGAGCCGCTACTGAGGGGGTGACGTGGTGAGATTTTTTTATAAGCCTTGATTCTTTGCGTAAAAAATGTAATTTTGTTTAAAAAATAGCTTTATGACAATAACAGAAGCCTTCGGGGATGTTGCTGATATCATAGCACAGATGAACCCTGATAAAATCATCGCACTAAAAGCCTCTAAATCCATGTCGGATAGAGTTGAAGAACTTGTTTCTAAAAAGAAAGAGGGTTTAATTTCCATCGAAGAATCCAATGAATTAGAACGTTTGCTCGGACTTGACCTTTTTATCAGCCTTGCAAAAGCGCGGGCTCGTTTTTTAATAAAGGCAGCATGAGACGGACGATTCCTGAAAAAACACGTCGTTTGGTGGCAAGTCGTGCCCAAAACCGATGTGAATATTGCCGTTTACATCAAGAAGACATGTTTATTGCTTTTGAAATTGATCATATTGTCAGCCTTAAACATGGTGGTGGCAATGAATATGATAACCTCGCTTATGCCTGCCCACATTGCAATCAACACAAAGGTTCGGATCTCACCACTTTTTTAGAATCGTATGATGATATCGTCGTTTTATTTAATCCCCGAAAACAGGATTGGTCTGAACATTTTGAAGCCATAGATGGGGAAATCTTACCACTAACCCGAATCGGACAGGCAAGTGTCAAAATCTTTCGTTTTAACGAACCCGATTTACTGATTCTTCGAAGAATTCTGACGGAGGTTGGTCGCTATCCATGATGCCATTCTTTAGATAAGTTCAAGCATTCTCAAACGATACAATTACCCTGATTCATTTTATTTTATCACTGCCCAAGGATATTGAGATACTTGTACAATGATTTGAAGGTGCTTATTCGAGCAGCTACTGAGGGGGTAACTTGGTGATTTTCCACAAAAAACAGGCGTTAAACAATTGATTTCTCGATAAAAACGTGTATTTTTGCTAAAAATAATGTCTAATGTTTATTTACAAGAATATCATAACAATCGAATCTGATAAAAGAAGTGGCAAACCTTGCATTCGTTACATGCGGATTACCGTCGAAGACATTTTGCGTTGGTTGGCATCTGGTATGTCATTTGATGAAATATTGGCAGATTTTCCTGAATTAACCCGCGAAGATATTACTGTTTCTCTCGAATTCGCCGCTAACCGCCAACAACGTATCTTATTAGCCGCATGAAAATATTGATTGATGAAAACATCTCTTATCGCCTCGCATCTCGATTGACGACTGCTTTTCCTGATACGCAGCACGTCAAAGATTTAGGACTTATACATACCAACGACCATACTATTTTCAAACAAGCCCGTGCGCTTGGCTTCGATGCCATCATTACAATGGACGATGATTTCCAAAATATTCTGCTTGAACGGGGTACTCCGCCTAAAATCATATGGATACGTACAGGCAACTGCTCAACAAACTTCCTTTCAAGCGTTATCCTTCGTAACGAAGCCATTATCCGCGCCTTCATTACAAATCCCGATGTTGATTCTTTGGAGATTTTTAGATAAAAGTAAATTATTATACCCATTGCCCATTTTGTAAGCAATTACTGAGGGGGAGATAAAATGAGATGAGATTTTGCTATTGATAAATTGAAACCAAGCTACGAAGTATAAATATTTCTGTATATGAAATTTATTTTTAAATCATTTACATTGATACAAATAATTGGTAATCAATTGTTTGTATCCATATCATTCCCAAAAATAATATAGTAAATAATAGAACAGACAACTCTTACTTGCAAAAGTCGCAAGCAGAGTGTAGATTTGCAGCATAATAAATTTTTATAGCTATCTGAATACAACCCTTCTTAGCGGTTTTTCTAAAAATGAAAAACTCATGGAAACAGAACTTTACTTCTGCGTAATCAGAAAGCTAATTTCAATCCGTCTTAAAATTAGATAAAATGAACATCAAAGGTAGGCATTTGCCCAAGAATCTGATACTAATTCAAGAAATAAAAGTATCTACTAAAAACAGGCCCACTATAGCTCTCTACCCTTTTGAAACCGAATTACCAGACGGAGAAGAAAATAATATTGAAATTGAAATTTGGATATGTTGTAATTGTGGAAAAGAAGATTCAGACAACTGTGATTGCAAAGGATATTTTGAAAAAAAAATTATAATACTTAAAAATTATATATACCGTTGATATAAATTCTTAGTTTTGCATATCTTTTGAGTTAGGACAACAAAACCCAAAATTTTATTTCCTGACGATTTGGCTAATACCTAAGAATAAACATTCCTTTTTTCCTTTTCCCGCATACGACAACTACACATAACACACATTTTTTTCGCTTATTTTCATTTTTTTGAAAAGTGCGCTGTATTTGGCACAAATGGTATTCAACTTTGCAGCGAAATTAATTTTGATATGGATACCATATTGTTATTCAATACTTTTTTTGAAAAGCTATGTCGTTTTTCATTTATTTTATAAATAAAAATAAACAATTTGTTATAAAATTTTAACGGATTGTTTGTTAATTAAATTATCTTTGTTTGATGAAAGATTTTTAGGTGCAGATTGGGTGCATTTTGAAGGGGTTAATTTAAACTATACCAAACTATGTTGAAATGTAATAATATTTTTTTTATTATTGTTATTAAAAATATCTATAAAAAGAAATACTTTTGTTTACTGAATTGTTTTGAAAAAAATTATTCGCAAAAATATTATAATTAGATGCAAGATAAAGCAATTGTCGAAATAGGGAAATTACAACTACAGGAGCTTGGAGACAAGCAGCCGTATGAGTTTTTTATTCAAAATATGTTTCCAGATAAGGATAATTACAAAATGATATTAGCTGTGTTTATGCTAAAATCAATTGATGGAAAATTCTCTTGTAATTTAGACCGTATAGACGCTGATAATGTCAGCAGAAATACTTTTACAAAATATGCTTATCGCAAAGGCTCGTCTCGTGGAGGAGATGTCACCTTTACGACAAAGTTTGGCGATATAGAGAAGAAATTAAAAACATTAGTGGATAATCAATTCAAATCACTAATTAGCCATTTAAGGACATCAAAGTTTGCAGATGAATTTCGGATTCTAAATGCAGTTTATGAATTCTTAATTCGAAAAGATTCTTACGAGCTTGTTAAAAATGAACTCTCACAATTGTACAATGGATTGTCAAAAGACGATAAAATGAGTTCAGGATTGAGTATTCTGTGCATCGTTGATGGAAAAGAATATTATTTAGAAGATTTTAAAATTGTCCAACAAATTCTTTATGCAAGTGGGACGGTGGACAAATCTGAAAAATACAATATAAAGTCTGAGGGAACACAAGCAATTTGTTCCATTTGTATGGTCAAGAAAGATAAACTTCATGGCTTTGCATCACCTTTTAAATATGCTACGGTTGATAAACCAGGTATGGTAAGTGGCTTTTTTAATCAAGCTAATAATTGGAAAAACTACCCTATCTGTACGGATTGTAGTTTGGCTTTTGAATTAGGTAAAAGTTATGTTACAGACAACCTTAGTAGCTATTTTTATGGAAAAGCCTACTATATGATTCCTAAAACGCTTTTAAGTAAGGATTCAAAAAGTTTGAAAATAGCTCTTAAGCGACTACATAAGCTTTATGATGAACTTTCGGAAAAAGGACAACAAATCAAGCGAAATGAAGAAAAATTAGGCGAAATGATAGCTAAAGAAGATGATTATTTCAATCTTAACTTGCTTTTTTTTGAAGAGAACCCAACGACAAAAGCTATTAAAATAAAACTATTGTTGGAGGAAATTGTACCGTCTCGTTTTAGGAAACTGTTTGTCGATGTTCCAATTAAAATCAATAATCATCCGCTTTATGAAAATGTTTTAGTTATAAATAAAGAGCCTAAAAATTTACATTTTAGCTTCGGCTTACTAAAAACTTTTTTTGAAGCAGATTTTTATGATTTAATACAGCGTGTTTTTCTACTTCAATCATTATCAAAAGAAGTACTTTACAAAAAATTTATGATGGCGATTAGAGAGAACTACAATACAATACAAACAAAATCAGGAAAATACGAAATACCGCGAATTTTAATATTAAAAGCACATCTTACATTGTCCTATTTTCAAGAACTTAAATTAATTTCTTATAACTCAAATTTCAAACTTATGGATACAACGATTTCAGAAAAAAAGAAGTCAGGTTTTAATGAAGAAAAATTCAAACAATTTGTCATTGAAAACAAAGGTTTTTTGGATTATGATTACAAAGTCGGGATTTTTTTGGTCGGGATTTTAGTAAAATTTCTACTCGATATCCAAAACCAAAGTCTTCAAAATACGCCTTTTGAGAAAAAATTAAAAGGGTATAATCTTAATGCGGAATTATTACAGAGCATATATAAAGAGGCTCTTGCTAAGATTCCACTTTATGAAAATCAAAGTCATTATAGTTATGGTGATTTAAGAAATCAAATTAACTCTTATTTTACTTTAAATATAGATAAAGTGAAGAAAATATCTAATAATGAACTTTCATTTTATTTTGTTGCAGGAATTGAATTCGGTAGTCAATTTAAATTTAAAAAAGAAAAAGAATAAAACAATTAATAAACTTCAAATAATTAAGAATTATGGAAAATATAGTTAAAAACCGTAGCGAATTATTATTTCTATACGAAATAGAAAATGCTAATCCGAATGGAGACCCATTCAATGAAAATCGCCCTCGTTTTGATAACGAAGATGGCACTGTAATCGTCTCCGATGTACGCCTTAAAAGGACTATTCGAGATTATTGGTATGAGTATAAAGGTTTCAATGGGGAGAATGGGAAAGACATTTTTGTCAGAGAAACTAAATATACTGAGGGGGATAAAGAATATGTCTCCGACGGCAAACGTAGAGCAAAAGCTTTTGGTGAAAGTAGAATGACTGTACTTGATTCTTGCATTGATATTAGGGTATTTGGCGGGGTCATTCCACTGGATAAGGACTCTATAACGCTTACTGGTCCAACTCAATTTCAAATGGGGAGGTCTCTTCATAAGACTGAAGTTATTACAGAACAAGGTACTGGAGCGTTTGCCTCAGGTGATAAAAAAGGACAAGCTACTTTTAGGACAGAATACAAAGTCCCTTATTCTCTTATCGGATTTAATGGTATAGTCAATGAAAAAGCGGCTCAATATTCCTTGATGAATGAAGACGATAAAAAGTTATTGCAAGAGGGTATTTGGGAGGGAACTAAGAATTTGATTTCACGCTCAAAGTTTGGTCAAAGCCCTGTTTTATTAATGACTATTCATTACAAAGGCGCTTTTTACATCGGAAACCTTCGCCAACGCTTGAATTTGGTTTCAGAAAAAAATGATTTAGCTATAAGAGGTTTAGAGGATTTTAAACTCGATTTGATACATATCGTAGAGTTATTAAAATTACACAGAGACAAAATTGATTCCGTAGAAATAAAAATGGATTCACGCTTAACAACTGTTCAAACCTTAATAATTGATAAAGATGGCAAACTTGACCTTGACAAACTCTAAACAGGTGCTTGTTTTTGATATTGAGAGCGAATATGGTCATTTTCGCAAGTTTAATACGACAACTTCACCACTAACCTATTCAATACCGACACGCCCTGCTATCGTAGGGCTTGTTGGTGCTATTTTAGGAATTGAAAGGGAATTATCTGCTGGAAAATTCAATAAAGGAATTACACCTGTTGCTGATATTTTTACAAAAAGTAAATCAAGCATAGGTGTTCAAATCATTAATCCCATTCAAAAAGTAAACATAGGTTTTAATTTATTGGATACAGAAAAAACAGCTTCAAGTTTTTTTAATATCAAGCAACGCACTCAAATAGAGTTCGAGTTATTAAAAAATCCTCGATTTAGAATTTATATAAGTTTATCCGATGACACATTATTTTCCGACTTAATTAATCGTGTACAAAACAATAAAACCCATTTTACCCCATACTTGGGTATTAGTCAGTTCACATCAAGTATATGTTTTATAGGTATTACAGAAGCTACATTGTTAAAAAGCGATACGTTTCAAGAAGTCACCACTGCTGTTAATATTTCTAATGCTGATTTAGAGACCCCTGTTCGTTTTATTTATTCTCAAGATTTTAAATACACATCAGATACTTTACCTATTGAAATGTTAAGCAGTAGAGAAGTGATAGAATATTCGGAAGTAATAGTTGAAACTACAGGAAAAACGATTTTAGTAAAATCTAATCAAATCTATCAAACGCCACTATTTGGCAATATTCTTTTTTTATGAAATTGTACTCTCATCCCGATAAGCTACTCATCAATCATTTAAAAGAAGTCGCTGAAAACTGTAAGCGGGTCATTTCAGAACGTGTTTTATATGTTGATAAAAAGGGAATTCTTGAAGATATTGCTTATCTCATGGGGTCTTTCCATGATATTGGAAAAGCAACAAAATATTTTCAACATTACCTTTTAAGTCCTGACCACAAGATTATTGGACCCAAAAATCATGCACTTATTTCTGCATTGTTTGTTAAACAAGTCGTACAGTTATATCTGTCCAAATGTAAAATAGATGAATTTGAGAAAAAGCTATTCGCTCATTTTTCTTTTACGGCTGTAAAAAGGCATCATGGGCGGTTAGAAAACTTTAAAGATGAATTATATATTGAAGATAAACAGGCTGATTTATTGAAACAAATTAAAGTTTTTGAAGAACAAGAAACTGATGAAATCATAACCTATTTTCTGAAGTCAATAAATTTAGAATACTCAATTATAGAATTCAAAAAATATATTGAAAGTGGAGACTTTATTTCAGAAATGCCTAATTTTTATGATGATGAAATTGAATTTGGCGTTTTTGATAATCTATCAAATGCCGCTAAAATTGAGTATTTCTATTTCCATCAATTGCTTTTTAGCGTTTTATTGCTTTCTGATAAAAGAGATGTTATTTTAGAACATGAACAAGAGAAAAATATTAAGAAACCTTTTGTTCCTGAAGATATTGTTGAAGTTTTTAGACAAAAAAAAGGGTTTGATGTACCCCAAAACGAATTAGATAAGCAAAAAAATAAAGCTTATAGTGAGGCTTTGAAGCATTTAGATATTGTTTTTAAGGCTGAAAATCATATCTATTCTTTAACGTTACCTACAGGACTTGGTAAAACAATTACATCTTTTGCTGTGGCTTTAAAATTAAAAGGAATTTTAAATCTACAAAATCAAAGATTGATTATCACAATCCCTTTTACGTCTATCATTGATCAAAATTTTGATGTTTACAAGGATATTCTTAATTCAGATAATTCAAATCTCCTTTTGAAACACCATCATTTGGCAGAGCCAATGTACAAAATAGATGATGATGAACTAAACCCAGAATTAGATGCGAATAAAAGTCAATTTTTAATTGAAACATGGCAATCAGAAGTCGTTGTTACAACCTTTGTTCAACTGCTTAATTCCATCTTTTCGAATGATAAATCACCTTTGATGAAATTGCCTAATTTGGCAAATTCCATTGTAATTTTAGATGAAATTCAGACAATTCCTTATAAATATTGGCAGTTGATTAAAAATTCTTTTGAAGTGATTGGCAAATCTTACAACTGCTATTTTATACTTATGTCCGCAACGCAACCACTCATTTTCATTCCTAAAGAAGAAATAATTGAAATAGTGCCTAATTATGAGCAGTATTTTGGTTGTTTGTTTAATAGAACAAAATTGTTTAACCGTCTCCAAAATAGTATATCACTTAATGATTTCACAAATGATGTAAATGAATATCTTATAGAAAACCCTAAAAAAGACATTTTAGTTATTCTAAACACTAAGAAACATTCGAAAAAATGCTTTGAGTTACTGAGGGGGGCAATTGATTTTGATAAAAATGATATTTATTATCTTTCAACAATGATTACGCCTTATGAACGCAAAAAAATCATTGCGCTTGTGAAAACCAAATCTAAAAAACGCAAGATAATTGTATCTACACAATTGGTAGAAGCAGGGGTTGATTTATCCGTAGATACCGTTTTTAGAGCAATTGCACCTATTGATTCTATCATTCAAGCGGCAGTCGGGCAAATCGTTATAATGAAAAACCTCATAAAGGAGAAATCTATTTATATGAAATTGAAGAAATGAAAAAAGCGACAAACATTATATATGGCTTAGAATTGATTCAAAAAACCAAAAATGTTTTAAAAGAAATAACCGTTTTAGAGGAAAAAAACTATCTATCTTTAATCAAAAGCTATTTTTTAGAAATTCGCAAGCAATCTGAAAGTCATTTCTCAAAATACCTTGATGCTTTAACAAAATTCAATTTTAAAGATGTAGGAGAATTTTCACTCATTGAAGAAAGAGAAGCTGAATCTGTTTTTTTACAACTTAACAAGTCCGCTAAAAAAGTTTGGGAAGAATACGCTGATATTTGGGGAAATCCAGATTTAAATATCTTTGAAAAAAAACAAGAGTTTGCTAAAATTAAATCTCGTTTTTATGATTTCGTCATTAATGTTCCTTTAAGTAGAGGTGAAAAAAGTATAGATTTTGACGGAACGCCAACATTGGGATTCTATCTGTCGAAATTAGAATATCCAACAAAATTTTATCATTATAAAGAAAATGATTTTTCAGTAAATACAGGATATCAGGAACAAAAAAAATACAACGAATCACTATGACCACCACCCTACAAACCATCACCATCTCCTTCCCAGAGCTAAAACTGAGGCAGCGGGATGCACATAAACTGAGGGGTTACTTCGGCAACCTTTTTAAGGAGCACTCTCCCCTACTCCACAATCATTTTGAGGATGGGCGAAGTCGATATGAATATCCGAAAGTGCAATACAAGGTGTTGCATGAAACGCCGTATTTGGTCGGTGTCGGTACAGAAGCGGCGCGGCTGATGACGGAATTGTTCTTGAAAATCAATGAATTAGATATTGACGGGGAACGTTTCCCTGTGTTTGCCAAAAATATTGAAGCGCGGAATTGGACGATTGGCTTGTCTGATACCCTGCAAACATATCGCTTTGAAACCTTGTGGATGGCACTGAATCAGCCGAATTATGCGCTTTATCAAACCTATTCCGACGAACGCAAAGCAGACCAACTGAGGGGTATAGCGACGCAAAATATTCTGGCATTTTTTACGGCTTTTGGCTTGCGTTTGCCTGCAGATGCACGGGTGATGACTGTTTTGCAGAATATACAAACGAAGGAGACGAATTTTAAAAGCAATCGAATGCTGGCTTTCAAAGGACAGTTTGTGACCAATGCCCTCCTACCCGATTTTGTGGGTTTGGGAAAATCGGTATCACGCGGTTTTGGCAGTTTAAAAAAAGTCTAAAATCGGGGATGTATCACTGACGATAAGCATTAGAGTTCGGGCATTGATTTTAGCGTTTCCAAATCAGTTTGAAAGTCTTCAACTGTAAAATTGATGGCTACGCCCCGTTTACCGAGTTCTTTTTGAAAACCCAAACGGGTCATTTTGCACCAACGTGCGGCACGTGCAAGTGAGATGATTTGCCGTTGGTAGAGCAAAACGGCAGTATCGATGCGAAAATCTTTTTCAGTATAATCTTTTCGCATTAACCAGTCTTCAGGCAGTTCTAAAACCATATTTGATTCAATTTTCTGACAAAATTAAACAAAAAAATGGAAATAACGGTAAATACTTATGGCGCATATCTACACGTCAAAGACGATATGTTTCAAGTACGCATCAAAGATGCTGATGCACCGAATGGCGTGCGGACAGTTAGTTGTTCGTGATACACTCGGTCACGCTCAAATAAATCAAAGATGCTGATGCACCGAATGGCGTGCGGACAGAAGACCGGGCGGCGCATAAAGTGCGTACAATTATCCTTTCGACAGGCACGATGTTGAGTACGGCGGCGGTCAAATTGGCATTGAAAAACAATATTGACATCGTGTTTGTGGAGTCTGACGGGCATCCGATGGGACGGGTTTGGCATACGAAATTGGGTTCGACAACCAAAATTCGCAAACGGCAGCTCGAAGCATCGCTCAATACTGAGGGGGTCAGTTGGACAAAAGTGTGGATCAGTCAAAAGGTTGAAAATCAATTGGATTTTATCAAAGATTTGAAAAAACATCGGGCGCAACACGCCGATTTTTTGAATGACAAAATCCAACGATTGGAAGCTCTGATAGTCTCCATTCAGAATTTGGACGGCAAAAATGTCGCTGAAATTGCCGATACACTGAGGGGTCTTGAAGGCACGGCGGGCAGGCTTTATTTTGAAACCATCAGCTTTGTGATGCCCAAAGATTACGCATTTTCGGGTCGCTCGATGCGTCCTGCCAAAGATGCATTCAATGCTTTTTTGAATTATGCTTATGGTTTTTTATATCGCCGAACCGAAAAGGCTTTGATGATGGCGGGTGTTGACCCCTACGTTGGCTTTATGCACCGCGACGACTACAATCAGATGTCGATGGTTTTTGATTTCATTGAGCCTTATCGGACTTGGGCTGACGAATCTATTTTTCGATTGTTTTCAGCCAAAAAAGTCAATAAAACGCATACAGAAACATTTTCAAACGGTCTCGGCATCGGTTTGACGAAAGAAGGAAAGGCTCTGATTGCTGAAACGTTCACTAATTTTTTGGACGGTGATGCCATTCGACATAAAAACAGGAACGAAAAACGAGGCAATATTTTGCAATTAGACGCTCATGTGTTTGCGAACGCGTTGATTGGGTGATGGTTATTGGTTATTGGTTATTGGGGATTAGTGTTATGCAGAGAAACGAAACCGTGACAATTTGACACGGTTTGAAAAATTATCATTCATACTTCATATTTCAAAACATGATTACTTGGGTTTTATACGACATCGAAAACGATAAAGCACGAACGAAAATCGCTAAAACGTGCCGTCAAGCGGGACTTTATCGGGTTCAATTGTCTTGTTTTTTGGGCACTTTGGACAAAGCGCAGTTGGACACTTTACAGCTACAAATCGAGGCTTTAATCAACGAAGACGTTGACAAAGTGTATATTTTTCCGATGAATAAATCGGAATTGCAACAATCTATATTGTTGGGTCAGGCATTTGACAAAAAATTAGTCACAGACGAAATCCGTATGCTGTTTCTTTAATGAATAATGGATATTTGATAATACATCACATTATCCATTGTCCATTATCAACTATCCATTAAAACAATGAATTTAACACCATCGCATATCATCGAATACCTCTATTGTCCGCGATTCACATTTTATGAATACGTGTTGACGATACCACAGAACGAAGACCAAAATTACAAGGTCATGCGCGGTCGGGAGTTGCATGATCGCAAATTGGAAGAAAATAAAGATTATTTGCGGCGGCGCATAGGTGCGGTTGGCAAACATCTCGACCAGTATTTGACCAACGATTTACTGAGGGGTCGCGTGGATGAAGTTTTGGAATTGTCAGACGGTTCGATGGCACCATTAGATTATAAATTTGCGGAATGGAATGAACGTGTTTACGAGACCTATCAAACACAGTTGTATTGTTACGCATGGTTAATTGAAGAGAATTTTGGGCGACCTGTGAATAAAGGTTATTTGGTTTATACGCGGTCAAAAAATAAATTGGTTGAGGTTGCTATTACAGAAGCCCATAAGTCAGAAGTTAAAGCCGCTGCAAAAGCGATTTTTGATATTATTGACACGAACCGATTCCCGAAAGCGACAAAATACAAGCGTCGTTGTGACCACTGCACATACCGCAATTTTTGTCCGAAATAATTTGTTGATACAGCCTATTTTTTTGTTACCTTTACAAAAGTTACTGAGGGGGGTATCTTCCGAGCAGTAATTTATTTAAAAAGAAACAAAAAAACCTTATAACGACATGGTAATCAATAATTTATGTTTTCGGAAAAGCCTCAAAAACGAGGCAGAAAGTTCATTGACAAGGCTGATATTTAATGAAAATAAGGTGAGTAAAAAGTGTATAATATATTGTATTTCAAATAGTTGTGAAGCCTAACGGCTTTTGACGCATTCCAATAATGAAGATGGATTGAAACTTGAACACTTGAAGTTAGAAATTACTTCGGATGCTTCTTTTGACGCATTCCAATAATGAAGATGGATTGAAACTCAAGCATCACAAGTCGTTTTCAATACGAAAGTTGGCTTTTGACGCATTCCAATAATGAAGATGGATTGAAACAAACCTTCGCCAAACCCTGACCAAGCTGGATAAATCAGTGAAGTTGTGCCAGTCGCGTCAATCCAAATTGTGCCACGTCCGTCAGTCCAAATTGTGCCACCCAACATTCACCAAAAAGGGGCTTCAGACAAAACCCTCGCCCTGTTGCCAACCTTAGGGCTTAAAGTTCAGTCGTCGTGTGGGACATTATCCCTCTATGTTATGGGATAATTATATCATCGTCTATCTGGAGGAGATGCGTGGACTTTGGGATTCCCAGATTGGGCAATTCACCCAAAAACCTTACTTAACCGCGTATAAAAAGAAAACAGATGAATGAATCTATCCGTGCGGATACACCTCCTACCCTACCCTCTCCCACTTACGACCTGATTGTGTTCGGCGCGACCAATTTCGTGGGTCAGATCATCACCGATTATTTATTCAAACAGTACGGTGTTGATGATTCTTTAACATGAGCAATTGCGGGTCGGTCAGAAGCCAAAGTCAAAGGATGTTCACTACCCGATTCTTATTGTCACTTATGTATAAAAAAACTGATAAGTAGCTCGACTTAAATAATCGGGAATTTGATTCCTTGCAACTATTTGATAGTCTACGCTTTGTGCCATTCATCGTTCATCGTTTATCATTCATCATTTCTTACGCCTATTCTTCATCCTTATGCTACTGCTATTTTTTTTTAAAGAGAGCATATTTTACCCTATAATAACAGGCAATACCATTCAATAAAGTTATTGACATGTAATACATGCATTACATGTCAATAACAGGCATTACATGTCAATAACAGGTATTGAATGTGTACCATTGTATTGCCTTACAATAACTTGTCCTACAATATAATTACATGAACCTACCTGCAATAACATGCATTACCATTATTGCATGGCAATACATGGCAATACAGGGCTTTTAAATTTAAACCTAAATTTTTCACCCTACTACTTAATATTCTAAACTTATTAAAACAATGAAACAGTAGTTAAATAAAAGCACTAATTTTTCCGATATACGCCTCAAAACCACTTTTCATCAACCTCCTTAAGACTGGGCTTATTTTCGAGCCTTAAAATCAAAATTTAGAATTATCGTCAACGTAGTGAAAAGATTTTTTTTTTCTAAATTTGAATTGAAATTGGATTAAATTAGATGCCTAATTCTCTTAGAAACCGTTTTAAAACCTAACCGCACTATTTCTCATTGTTTTTTCGCTCCAAAGGAGTCCTTGGGACAAGCGAAAATAAAGCGTACAATAAAGCCTTTTTTATGGCTCGAAGCTATATCTCAAAGCACGCTTTTCGAGCGTATAGAGAAACAGTCAGTATTAGGTTTTAAAACAGTTTCTTATCCACCTTCAAATTTATATTAAGTGTCTGGACAAAATAAATCCATACAATTACTCGCTGTTTTTCTGCTTGCAGAAAAACAGCGAGTAATATTTTATGTAGGGTTTTAAATCTTACATCACAGAGATCGTTAGTAAAATAGGTAGGGTTTTCCGGGATAAAAGGGAAATATTAAGGCATATCAATACTGGAGTTTTTATAGTAGTTGTAAAGTTTTTTTTTATAATTATAATTATATTTTTTTGAAAAAAAATCGCAAAATTACTTTTTGAGTGATTTTATAGGAATTTTTAAATAGTTTTTAAGATTCCTATTTTATTGATTATCAGTGCTTTATGGAGTTTTCGGAAAGGAAAACTCCAGCATTGACTATAAAAACTCCCAGCATTGACTATAAAAACTCCAGTATTGACTATAAAAACTCCAGCATGACTATAAAAACTCCAATTGCTTAAATAGGGCATAGAACGCGCCTTAAATGCCTGAAAATATGTCTTAAGGTTACATCCAACCCGTATTACTCAAGGTTATTCGCCCAAAAAGACTATAAAAACTCCTGAAAAACTACAAAAACTCCAATAAAGGTTTTTCATCTTTGCCAAAATGTTTAAAAAATGAAAAGAACAGCCAATACACTCATTTTACAGGATAATGCCTTGACAACTGCAAGGTATGAAATGACAGCACTTGAAAAAAATATTATGTATTCAGTTATGTCTCAAATTGAAGACACTGACTCGGCTTCTAAATACTATAAAATCTCCATTAACAACATTTCAAAATTCACAGCGCGACGTGTTAGGCACGACGACTTTGAAGCAGCTATTCAACGATTACTAACGCGAGACTTTACAATTAAAAAAGCGGACGGTAAAAATCTACAAATCACCTTTATTTCCTCTGCCGAATACGATACTGACGGGTCTGTTGAGATTGGTATTGACCTGAAAATGCGACCGTACCTATTTGCCCTCAAAAAGAATTTTACAAGTTTCGGTTTAGAGGTAGCATTGTCTTTAAACTCGAAATATTCAAAACGTTTGTACGAAATGCTTTGTCAATTCCGCTCAACAGGGCTTTTAAGGTTGACTGTGAGGGAATTAAAAGATAGATTTCAGCTTATTAGTCCAGATGGGGAAGAACAATATGCACGATGGTCATCATTTGAAAACAATGTCTTAAAAACCGCTCAAGCCGAAATTAATGAGAAAGCGAATTTTCAATTTGACTATGAATTGAGAAAGCAAGGTCGTAAAATTGCTGCTATTGACTTTTTATTTCGCAAAGAACCTGCACCGCAAACAACACCCAAGCAATCCCAATCGGTAGATATCGATAAAGACCCTAAATTGGGACGGATGATAGAGCGATTAACAAACTATGGATTGACGACTAACCAGATACATACGGTCATTAAAAGACATCCTGTCGAAAGAATAAACAAGGTATTGTACGATACTGACTGTAATCGGGACAATATCCACAGCACATCTGCCTTGTTGTCCAAAATATTTGAACTTTAATCCAAGAATATAAAAATTATTACCGTGCTTTGCATGGCAATAATTTAAAAGATTGTATTGACATGTATTGTATGGCAATAATTTATAAATGTTGTTGCCATGTATTGCATGGCAATACCTGTAAATGTTTAATTAATGACTGTAATTTCTGTATTGAATCACAAGGGTGGCGTAGGTAAAACGACGACGGTCATCAATTTGTCCGCTGCATTAGCCGCAGCAGGCTATTCTGTCTTAATTGTTGATATGGACGGACAAGCTAATTCGACACAAGCGACCATAGGAAAGGGAGAATTAGCGTTCTCAAATTTCAATGCTTTTGTGGACGATGATGTACCATTGCCCATCATCGAAGCTTGGGAAAATCTGAATGTTGCACCCAGCGCAAAGAAGATGGCTCAATTGGATCTCTATCTGGCTTCGGCAATGAATCGCGAATATATTTTGCGGAACAAATTAGCCGAGTTGAAGCAACCGTTTGATTTTGTCTTGATAGATTGTCCGCCATCGCAAGGTCTTGCCTCCGTCAATGCGCTGACGGCTTCGGATTATGTGTTGATTCCTCTGGAAGGGGAGGTGTTTGCTTATGAAGGCTTGTATCGGGTGAATGAAACCATCTCAATGGTTCAAAAAAACTCGAATCCTAAGTTAAAGCTCCTGGGTGTATTTTTGACTAAATTGAATAAACAACGTGGTCTGTCAAAAGTCGTAAAAGAAGGTGCCAGTAAAATATATGGCGATGCATTTCTGGAAACGGAGATCCGCATTGATGTCAGATTGGCGGAAGCACCAACGATGCGACAGAGTATATTTCAGTTTGCCCCCCTCAGTAATGGTGCGACAGATTATTCAAAATTAACAACTGAAATTTTAAAAAAATTGAACAATGGCTAAACCAAGAATTGACCTTAACGCACTTAATGAAGGTCGAAATACCGATAATCCACTTTTTTCATCATCGCCCCAGCAAAGCACACCGCCGCCTCAACCGACTAAAGCGGCATTCTTATCCGTCGAGGAGTCCGTTAAGGTCAAAGATATGCAAACGACCATCTACATGAGTGCCGAAGATTATGCCATTATTAAAGGTTACGTTGTTATGCGCCGTGGCTCTGATTCGCCATTTTTTACACTCCGAGATGCTTTTTCGGAATATGCACAGATTTTGAAAAAAGAGCATGAAAATATCAAGCCTTTTCATGGCAAAATGAAGAAATAAGCGGATTATTTGTTGCTGAATAGGGTAGGAGCTAATGAGTTCTTTCGCTTTTTAATGAAAAAACAACAGGATAATGGAAAATAAAGCAGGATTGATTCCCTTTGAGGGTAAACGAATCCGTAAGATTTGGCATGATGAACAATGGTATTTTTCAGTCATTGACGTGGTTGTTGCCCTCACAGATACGACAAATCCAACGTCATATTGGAGCAAGGTGCGAAAGACAATACTTGCCGAAAGTGAGTTTGTGCCGTTTTGGCACAAACTGAAATTAGAGGGTAAAGACGGCAAGAAGTATCCCACCGATTGTGCCAATACGGAGGGGGTGCTGCGTATTGTCATGTCCATACCATCACCAAAGGCAGAGCCTTTAAAGTTGTGGTTAGCTGAACAAGGTAAACGAGCTATTGACGAAGCCGAAAACCCCGAACTTTTAACAGACCGACAAGCTGAACTATACAGAGCAAAAGGATACCCCGAAGATTGGATAAAAGAGCGAATGCAGTCCATTGCAACCCGAAATGAATTGACCGACGAATGGAAAAACAGAGGGATAAAAGAGGGTCAGGAATACAGTATTTTGACTGCTACCATTGCTAAAGGTACATTTGGATTGACACCGAGCGAACACGCCAAATTGAAAGGTTTAGAGAAGCAAAACCCCCGCGACCACATGACACGCCTTGAATTGATTTTGACTTCACTAAGCGAAGAAGTGACCCGAACGGTTACTGTTGATGCCAATGCACAAGGTTTTCACGAAAACCACGAAGCGGCGATAAAAGGGGGTGCGATTGGTGGACGTGCAAGGGCAAACTTAGAAGCTGATTTAGGAAAGCCTATTGTTTCGTCTCAAAACTATTTAGGGTTGAAAGGGGACGACAAGCCCGATGAATTACCAACTGACAACAAAATGGAATAAAGGCATTTAAGCACACTATTAAAAGGATAAAGTGCGCTTTAAACGTATGAAAAGCTGTTTTGCCTAATTGGTGCAACGGCTTTTTTATTTTTGATTGAACCCCCAAAATAGCTTTTTAACAGAAGCAGGTGATACGACTTTCCTTTTTTGCTATTTCAGCAGAGATGTCCTTCCGAACTGATAGAAGTCGGTATTTTTATTAAAAGTTCGTTAAAATGCTTTAAAACAACCTTTGGTGCCTAATGGCTCGGCTTTAATTTGGGTTTGATTGAGCTTAACAAGGCGGGTTTGGGTAAAGTGCGTAAACGAAGATATCTGGAGTAATTGTCAAGAATTGCCTTTGAGCAGAGGGAATCATCGCAAAGGCTTTTTCATTGAATATTGTTCCTTTTTCTGTTCACTATCCAAGTCGCATAGACAACGCCCTTATTAATCTACACACAAAACCCAAAGACAATCAACTGAAAAAGCAGGGCAATTTTAGATATGGACTGCTTATTGACAACCTATTTCAGTACGATGCAGCTACTTCGTTAATGGGACTTATGTTTGGTGGAGGTTTCAGCCACCTGATGATAACATTATTTATTTTGAATTTGAGTTACATACCATTTAATCGTCTTGTGAACAGCTTCATTTATATCAACCCTCGGCTCATAACCCAAAATTCGACGTGCTTTGGTTATAGAAAAATGGTAATCTTTTCCACCATTATTGATACGATAGCGTGTAAGCAATGGTGCGTAAGTTTTAAAGATTACCTTGCAGAACCATTCATTTATATAAGCTAGAGCATATGCAAAAGGAAAGGAAGTAGAGAATTTTGGTAGAGGTAAACCCAATTGTCTAACTAATTTACATGTGAATTCTTTCCAATTTATATATAGACCATCTGTAATAATAAATGTTTCACCTGCGGCTTTAGGGTGAAAACAAGATAAGATTATTCCACACACTAAATTATCTATATATGAAGGACATGTTAAGCTACTGCCGCCTTTAATAAAAGCGAATTGCTGTTTTTCAATTGCTTGTAAATATTTTTTGATAAACTTGTGATCATCAGGTCCATAAACATTTCCAGGTCTAATAATGACGAGTTCCATTGAATGAGTTTTAGAAAATTCAGAGAGCCACAATTCGGACATTTTTTTTGTCTTAGCATAGGCATTTTCTAAATTTGGCATCAAGTATTCTTCGGTAGCGTTTTGAAAACCAAAGCCATGGACAGCTACCGTACTTATATGTATAAATCTCTTAACATGGGCATTTTGAGATACTGCTACCATATTCTTTGTACCTTCAAAATTTGCCTTTTCAAAATCAGAGTAATTACCCCAATCCGAAACCATACCACCAGCATGAATAACTATATCTATACCTGCAACTACATTAGGTAATGAACTTTGATTGGTAAAGTCTCCATAAATCAGCTTTACGGGAATACTACCAAGTAAGTGTAAGTTAGAAGATTGCCTAATCATGCCAATTACATCATGTCCTTCCTCGATAAGCTTTTTCGCTAATTTACTTCCTATATAACCATTGACTCCTGTAATTAATATACGCATATTGTTAGTTCAGGTTAATTTAACTCACGTTTCGTTGATTTTACAAACGGAAAAAAAGAAATATCGTAACCTTGCGTATGCAAGTAGAACGAATAGATGATGTACCCTTAATCTGTAGT
>JAYVFS010000230.1:0-30109 GCA_043772905.1 Saprospiraceae bacterium
TTCAATGTCTTGAATCCGATGGGCTACGATTCTTTCGGTTTGCCTGCTGAACAATACGCGATTCAGACGGGGACGCACCCTGCTTTGACGACAGTGAAAAATATTGATACTTATCGCAGTCAGTTGGACAAAATCGGTTTTTCTTTCGATTGGACTCGTGAAGTGCGGACTTCTGACCCTGCTTATTATAAATGGACGCAGTGGATTTTCATGCAACTGTTCAATCATTATTACGATAAAGATGCGGATAAAGCATTGAAAATCAGGGGTTTGGCAGCACGTTTTTCTATTGAAGGCAATACAAAAGTCAACGCCGTTTGCGACGAAGACACCCCCTCAGTATCAGCAGCCGATTGGAACGCGATGAGCGAAAAGGAACAGCAATTGTTTTTGTTGCATTATCGTTTGACGATGCCCGAAGAGGCTTTTGTCAATTGGTGTCCGCAAATGGGTTCTGTTTTGTCGAATGACGAAGTGAAAGAAGGTGTTTCGGAGCGTGGCGGCTATCCTGTTGAACGCAAATTGATGAAACAATGGGCGATGCGGATTACATCTTATGCAGACCGTTTGATTGAAGGTTTGAACGATTTAGATTGGACAGAATCTTTGAAAGAGCAGCAACGCAACTGGATTGGACGCTCGCAAGGGGCTTCTGTGAAGTTCCCTTTGCCCCCCCCCGCCCCCGAAGGGGGAGCTACGCAAACGTCCCCTACAGAGGCTCCCCCTTCGGGGGCGGGGGGGATCGAAGTTTTTACAACCCGCGTGGACACTATATATGGTGTCACTTTCATGGTGCTTGCGCCTGAACACGAGTTGGTGGCTTCGATTACAACGCCTGAACAGCAAGCAGAAATTGAGAACTATAAACGCTGGACATCTTCACGTTCAGAAGTTGACCGTTTGTCAGAAGGTAAAAAAGTGACAGGTGCATTTACGGGTTCATATTGTGTTAATCCATTTAACAACGAAAAAGTACCGATTTATATAGCAGATTATGTGTTAGCAGGATATGGGACAGGCGCAGTGATGGCAGTGCCTTCAGGCGACCAACGCGACTGGAATTTTGCAAAACACTTTAATTTGCCGATTGTGCCGATTCTCGATGCACAAAAAAATGTTGAAATCGAAGCAGACAATACCAAAGATGGGCAGTATATCAATTCGGGCATCATCAACGGCATGACTTATAAAGAGGGGACCCAAACGTTGGTTGCTTCGCTTGAAGAACGTGGTTTGGGCAAGGGCAAAATACAATATCGCTTGCGCAATGCAGTTTTCAGCCGTCAACGCTATTGGGGCGAACCTGTGCCTGTGTATTGGAAAGAAGGCGTACCGTATTTGATTGAAGAATCGGAATTGCCTTTGGAATTGCCTTCGATTGATGAATATTTGCCAACAGCAACAGGCGAACCGCCGTTAGGACGTGCAAAAGATTGGCGTTATTATCCAAAAAATGAGGAAAATACTGAGGGGTATGAATATGAACTTTCAACGATGCCAGGTTGGGCAGGTTCGAGTTGGTATTTTTATCGCTACATGGATCCTTCAAATGACGCTGAATTTGCCTCAAAAGAAGCGGTCAACTATTGGAAACAAGTGGATTTGTACGGTGGTGGAACAGAACATGCCGTAGGACATTTGTTGTACTCTCGTTTTTGGAATATGTTTTTGTACGATTTGGGTGTTGTACCTGAAAAAGAATACGCAAAAAAGTTGTTGAATCAAGGGATGATTCAAGGTCGTTCTTTGTATTTGAAACTGAAAACAGGTCGTCGTTTATTTGTTAATGTCAATTTGGCAGATGAAAAAGACCGTTTGTATCGTGATGTTTATTTAGACATGGTTGAAAACGACAACCGTTTTGAAAATATCAATGATGCTATCGAAAATGGCGATATTGAATGGTTGAAAGACGAAAACGGCAGAGAATATGCGCCTTTGACACCTGAAATTGAGAAAATGTCAAAACGCACATTGAACGTTGTCAATCCTGATGATATGGTTGACAAATATGGCGCAGACTGCTTCCGTATGTACGAAATGTTTTTAGGACCGATTACGGACGCAAAGCCGTGGTCAACAGGTGGCATCACAGGCGTTTCTGGCTTTTTGCGCAAGTTTTGGAGTTTGTTTTATGACCAAAATGGCAAATTTTTAGTCACTGACGGCGAGCCAACAAAGGACGAATTGAAGATTTTGCACACAGCAATAAAGAAAGTGAACGACGACATTGAGCGTTTTGGCTTCAATACCTGCGTCTCTGCCTTCATGGTTTGTGTCAATGAATTGAAATCAGTAAAATGTTCTAAACGATTGATTTTGAATGAATTGACGGTTCTCCTTGCGCCCTTTGCACCTTTCATCGCAGAAGAAGCATGGGAACAATTGGGCAACACCCCCTCAGTATTAGACGCTTCTTATCCTGTTGCAAATGACAATTATTTGGTTTCAGACGAAATTCTTTACCCCATTTCTATCAACGGCAAAAAACGCGGCGAAATCACCTTTCCCGCAGGGACAAATGCTAAAGAAATAGAAGCAACCGTTGTGGAATTGGAAGTTGTTCAAAAATGGGTCAATGGCGGTGGCATCAAAAAAGTGATTGTTGTGCCAGGTCGGATGATTAATGTTGTGATTTAATATATTCACTTTTTGAGATAAAACGACCCCTCAGTATCGGCTTGATATTGAGGGGTTTTGTTGTATGTCAAAATAAAAATGAAAACTCCGTTTTGGATTTTTGGTTAAAAACAAATAATTTTGACAAAAAATAAGAAAATGGGTCAAGACATATTAAGTTTAGAGCAAATCAAAGCCTTATTTCCCAACGAATGGGTTTTATTAGGCAATCCCAAATATCACGGTGTAAAAATTTTGAAAGGTATTGTGATTTTACATCACAAAGACAAACGTAAACTCGCCTACGAAGCACGCGATAAAAACCAGTGGCAACAAACTTACGAGAGTGCCACAAGTATTTATACAGGAGAATTTCCTAAAAACAGACGCTTTTGGTAATGAACAAAACAACATTTCTACGAGAAAACTCAGATAGCCTTATTATTGTTAAAGCCAAAATTGGTATTCAAAATGTCCATTTGGCAGTTGATACAGGTGCATCTCATACCGTTCTTGACCTTTCAACGCTTATCATTTTGGGCTATTTTCCCGAAAATGCTGTTGGTTCAGCTACTTTTGAAACTGGTCGCGGTAACATCCAACCTTTTTTGTCATTGCCGTAAACCAAAGAACGTTTTTCACTTGGTGATGCCTAACCTGCATACGCTTCAAGTGTATCAATGACTTCAATTACTTGACCTTTTTTAAGCGGGGCAAGTTCCTCAAAACTCGGGTTTTTAACCAAATTGGGAAATTGAGCCGACGTTTGACCCCTCAGTATAAAGGGAGAAAAAAGCATAAAAATGATTAACGAAAGCGATGGATGAGGCATTTTCAAAAAGGTTTTAGGTGAAATAAGACATTAACGATGTATTGTGGTATTGATTTTACGTTTTTAAAAATTAACAGAACCCCTCTGTTTCCTTGAAATTCACTAATTTTACCCCCATGAAAGTCACTACCAAACCATACCAAACCAACGCACAGGCAGCCGTTCTTGAAGAATATTTTGCCCACTTCCGCGAAAATATTGTCGGACAGCACCAGTATTTCCATTCTCCAACAGGTAAAAAACGCATTATTTATGCCGATTGGACAGCAAGTGGGCGGCTTTATCGCCCAATTGAGGACAAATTATTGAACGATTTTGGTCCTTTTGTTGCCAATACACACACCGAAACCTCCGTAACAGGAACGGCAATGACGCTCGCTTATCACAAAGCACGTCAAATTATCAAGCAGCATGTGCACGCTGGCGCAACGGATTGTATCATCAGCTATGGCTCTGGTATGACGGGTGTTATCAACAAATTTCAACGCATTTTGGGCTTAAAAATACCTGAAAAACTGCGGAGTAGCTTTTCTATCAATGCAGAAGACCGTCCCATTGTGTTTGTTACGCACATGGAACACCATTCCAATCAAACGTCTTGGCTCGAAACGATATGTGATGTTGAGGTCATTGCACCTAATACTGAGGGATTAGTTGACTTAGAAAATTTGGCGTTTTTGTTAGAAAAATATCAAAATCGCTTGATAAAAGTGGCTGCTGTTACCGCTTGCTCGAATGTAACAGGCATACAAACACCTTATCACGACATTGCGACGATGATGCACCGCGCGGGCGGATTGTGTTTTGTAGATTTTGCATGTTCTGCGCCTTATGTGGCGATAGATATGCCCCCCCCTCAGTATCCCGACGGTTTTTTAGATGCGATTTACTTTTCGCCGCATAAATTTCTCGGTGGTCCTGGCACAGCGGGTATCCTTATTTTCAATGCGGCTTTGTACAACAATCGAGTGCCTGACAATCCTGGTGGTGGCACTGTGAAATGGACCAATCCGTGGGCAGCACATGAATTTATAGACAATATTGAAGACCGTGAAGATGGTGGTACGCCGCCTTTTTTACAAACCATAAAAACGGCTTTATGCGTCCGTTTGAAAGAAGAAATGGGCGTTGAGAATATGATGAAACGTGAGGAGCATCTTATTGCTTTGATTTTCAATAAATTAAAAAACACAAAAGGATTACACGTTTTAGCAGATGCACACCCACATCGTCTCGGAGTCGTGTCTTTTTATGTTGAAAATTTACACTATAATTTAGGGGTTAAATTATTGAATGACAAATTTGGGGTGCAAGTACGTGGCGGTTGTTCTTGTGCAGGCACTTATGGACATTATTTGTTAGAAGTCAATCAAGACGTTTCAGATATTTTGACACAACAAATTACAAACGGTGATTTGTCCAATAAACCCGGTTGGATTCGCATGAGTATTCACCCGACTATGACGGATGCAGATGTATTGGAAATCTGTGATGCGATTATTGAACTTGCTGAAAACCATACCCTTTGGCGAGATGAATATGATTATGACCCACGTACCAATGAGTTTACTTGTCGTCAATTTGAGGATAAAACGGCGGATATTGTGGCGGGTTGGTTTGAATAAGATTTTATTTTTATTTATAAAAAATACAAAATGGCTTTACCAAACATCTTTACAAAAGAAGTCTCAGCGGATTTTATCCAAAGAATCAATAACCTAAACGCTCAAACGCAACCGAAATGGGGCAGTATGAGTGTTGCTCAAATGTTGGCGCACTGTTGCGTGACTTATGAGATGATTTATGAAAATAAACACCCGAAACCCAATGTATTGATGCGGTTGATGCTCAAGGCATTTGTGAAAAACACCGTTGTCAACGAAACGGCTTATAAACACAATAGTCGGACAGCACCTCAATTTGTTATCAAAGATGAGAAGGATTTTGAGGTCGAAAAAGCTCGGTTGATTCAATATATTCAAAAAACACAAGAGCAAGGTGAAAATGCATTTGATAACAAAGAATCTCACTCTTTTGGGAAGTTGACTAAAACGGAATGGAATAATATGTTTTATAAGCATTTAAACCATCATTTGTCGCAATTTGAGGTGTAAACAAGGAAAATATGTGTCGGATACATCAAAAGTATCCGACACATAACATCATCAGAACTATGCCTCTTCATACTTCCTAAAAACCAAAAACCCCGCCGTACAAAACACCAAAGCGGCCACAATCGTCAACCGTACCCCCGTTGGATTCTCTACACTTTTACCATAAACTAACAGCGAAGGGAAAATGAGATTTGCTAATGAAATACCGACTTTCATCATAAAAGCCGCTACACCGTAAAACATACCCGCTTGATTCTGCCCTGTTATTTTCTCGTTTTGATGCACCACATCTGCGACAATTGTATTGGGCAAAATGCCAAATGCGGCTAATGGGAAAGCAGCTAAAACGGTTACTAACCAGAACCGAATTGTCCCTGAAATGGCAATAAAAGGATAGCAAAAATGAGAATAAAGGTCAAAAAAGCAGCTAAAATGACTTTTTTCTTAGAAAAACCATTTTCCAATTTACTCATAAAAGGATAAAAAAGAAAGCTCGTGAAAAAACTACCTATCCCAAAAATAGTCGCACTGGATTTGTCTAAACCCAATAACAAAGTGACATAAAAAATAATACCCGCCTGAATGAATGTCAATGCCAACCAATATAAAGGTAGGAAAATGCAAAATACCGAAAAGGTTGATTTTGAAAAACGGATTTGATAGAAGTTAAAAAATCACCGTGCGATTCGCCTTGCAAAGCGTATTTTTTTTCATTTAAAAAGAATACGGGTATCAATAAAAAGACGGCAGAAATGATGGCAAAAATGCCCACTGTTTTTTGGAACGCCCATACTGAGGGGTCTCCTTTTGACTCAAAAAAGCTCTGTAAAGCGGGTGTTGTGTTGCCAATTAAGAAGCCTAAAGCCCATGTTATGGAAATAATCGTTGATATTTTCAAGCGGTCTTCAGCGACATGACCCAATTCTGAAATCAAGGCAGCATATGGAATCATATACATGGCTAAACTGATATAAAAAACAAAAACGGAGGTCGTCAACCACACAGCATTTGCCGAAGTGCCCCCCTCAGTAATCGGATGAATCATGAGGTAGGAACAAGCAGCCAACGGCAAGGCAGCGATAGCCATAAACGTCTTACGTTTGCCGAAATTGGACTGCAATTTGTCAGACCAATTGGCAACTAAAGGGTCAATAAAAGCATCGAAAAGTCTGCCACTGAAACCGATGAGACCCAGCAATGTTAAGCCAAAAACAGACATTGCGGGTAGGAAATTGGGAAAAACAGCGTGTGAAGTGGCATCTTCGGGCGGCATATAAAAATAACTCAACAATGAACCGACACCGTAGGTGGCAAGTGACCAGCCGAGTTGACCACAAGCATAAATCCAAATAACAGAAAGTGTTGGACGTTGTGGCGTAGTTAAGTTTAATCGCGTATTGGTTAAAGACATAAAATGGGCTATTACATGTTTTTCGTCATAAAATCTTGTTTTAAAATGAGTTATGTAGTTCCCTTTTGTTTATTATTTTCTCTCAATAACGTCCATAACCAAATGCAACAAATCATTTGGGCGGTTTGTAATCCCAAAGGCATAAGGCGGTGTCCCTCTCGCTTCGTCATATTTTGTGATATAAAAAATGGTCGGAATCCGAATGCCTTTTTGTATCTGATTGTTAAAAAACTCGATGCCGCCTTTGGGATTGTCTTGTTGCCAAATGTCTGAAATGATAAAATCATAAGACGTATTATCTATCAATTTTTCTGCTCGTTCGGGTGTCTCTGCACGGTCAAGTTTGATGCCTAATGCCAAAATAAGGCGCAATTCACTTAATTCACAATCGGGCGTATCGTCGAACCATAAAGCGTGAATATCGTGTTTTATGTCTTTTATATAAGCCATGCGGCGAAAAAGAGCCTCTTTTTGAGTATCCGTTACAGGCAACATTTTACGAGAAACGGACTCTTCGAACGCAATTTCGTCCTTAGTATCACGCGCGAGAGAGTCGTTGACATCGTTGATAAAAGGATTAAACTTCGCTTCATTTTGAAGCATTTCGTCTAAAATTTCAAGCGTTCCGTTTGTTATGCGGCTAAATTCGAGAGTTTCATCTGAAATTGTGATAATGCCTTTGCGTTTATCGCTATTGAGTTTGCTAAAACGACCCCTCAGTATGACCGCATCATTTTTGAGTTCGGACTCTGCCACAGAGAGTAAATTATACATCGTCGCTAAGGCTTTGTCCATTTCGTTGGTGGCAACGAGTTCTGTTATATTTTGAGCAAATTGTTTCATTTAAAAACCAAGGCGTTTCAATGATAAAAAGAAAATCGTTTTTTCGATAAATCGCAAATAGCTGACAATCAGATTTTTACAAGCACTTTTTTTTATTATTTGAAACAAAAGTAAAAAAATATCTTTTCTATTTATAGAAACTTGACTAAATTTCCGAAATATGGACACCCCTCAGTATTTTAACACGTTTTGACTAATCAAATTTAAAAACTAAAAAGAAAAATGCGTCATTCAAAAATAGCGGGTATTGGGAAATATTTACCTAACACTGTTGTAACAAACAACGATTTAACCCAAATTATGGAAACGACCGATGAATGGGTGCAAGAGCGCACAGGCATTCAAGAGCGACGTTACGGCACAAAACACAAGGAAACGACCACGACAATGGGCGCACGGGCAGCTGAAATTGCCATTGAACGGGCAGGTATTCAAAAAGAAGATGTGGATTTTATCATTTTCGCTACGCTTAGTCCCGACTATTATTTCCCAGGTTGTGGTGTTTTGTTGCAACGTGAAATGGGCATTACCAAAACAGAAATTGGTGCGCTCGATATTCGCAATCAATGTTCTGGTTTCCTTTATGCACTTTCTATTGCCGACCAATTTGTGAAAACGGGTATGTATAAAAACATTTTAGTGGTGGGTGCTGAAATGCACTCGATGGGGCTTGATTTCACGACACGTGGACGCAATGTAACGGTCATTTTTGGCGATGGTGCAGGCGCTGTTATCGTGCAACCTTCTGACGATGAGAGCCGTATTTTAACCACAAAACTACATTCAGATGGCACTCATGCTGAAAAATTGGCTTATGTAAACCCTGGTTCACACGGTGGTTATCACTTTGACAAGATGGGTGAATCCATAGATTTCGGTTTCCCAGACGAGGATACCTATGGTGGCATGTTCCTCACACAACACATGATGGATAATGCTCAAACATATCCAAATATGGAAGGGCAGTTTGTGTTCAAAATGGCCGTTCAAAAATTTCCAGAAGTGATAATGGAAGCCTTGAATGAAGTCGGTTTGACTCCTGCGGACATCAATATGCTCATTCCGCATCAAGCGAATTTGCGTATTTCACAGTTTGTGCAACGTAAAATGGGTTTGCGAGACGACCAAGTGTGGAATAATATTCAAAAATATGGCAATACAACGGCTGCGTCAGTGCCGATTGCTTTGTGCGAAGCCTATGAAGCGGGTGCGGTCAAAAAAGGCGATTTGGTCTGTTTGGCGGCGTTTGGAAGTGGGTTTACTTGGGGTTCTGCATTGATTCGATGGTAAAATTTTACAAAATACCCCCCTCAGTATTTTCATCAAAAAAGCCTTGAAAACAGACATTTTTCAAGGCTTTTTTGATGAAAGTCAGAACAAAATCGAATTAAACCTCCGCATCAATGACTGCCATTAGTTCATATTCAAATTGATTTTCTTCATTGATTTGTGGTCGAATACGGACATTAATCGTTTCACCCCAATATGTTTTTACCAATTTATTCAATGTCTCTGACATTGTTCTAATATTAAAATGGACTTCATAAGGACCATGCATTTCCATGACCAAAAATGTGTTATTATGGGCATTGGCACGTTTTATTACACCTGAAATAGAAATACCTTCTTGTTGCTGTATTTCTGAATACCTATCTAATAACAAGTCGGCAGGTAGTGGATATTTTTCAAGTGTTTCATTTGCTTCCTTTAATTTATTTGGAAACATCACCTTACTCTCATCAATATTATTGGTAATAGTGAGTTTAGGTTTTTTGACTTTTTTAAGTTCAACTAAATCTTCCATGCTCATTATTTTTTTTTAATTAAAAAGGCTGAATAGTCATTATTCTTTTCATAAATAGTCCATTTGTTGTCCGATGATAATCCCAAAACCATAAATCGCTCATTTATTTCTTCAAGGTTATTCGAAATACCTATTCGATAGAGACGATTCCGCGACAAGGTACTTCCTTTTGCATAAATGTAGGCATTTGGGTATTTATCTAAAAAAATAGAAACTGTTTCTGCTATTGTCGCCAATATTTTTTTTGCATCATTATTATCTGTAACAATTTTATCATCAATAGCATCAGTCGTACTATCTATATCTCCAAAAGCCAAATTATAGAAATCAGCTTGACCTGTTTCTTGGAAAATCACCCGTTTCTTGATTATCCCTTTTGGACCTTCACTAAGGAATTCAAAAGACATCAATGATTCGGTCGTTTCTAAATCATACGTTTCGTATCTCATAGTCCGTTTTTCGTTTTAGATTCAACAAATTTAAACGAACTTTTTAGGAATTCAAAATTTTGAGAAGCTTGTTGTGTATTTATTTCACTATCTCCGCCACCTAAACGATTGATTATCAATCGCTCTCTGCGTTGACAAAACCCCATCTAAATGGTCGTACTCATGTTGCAACAATTCTGACAAACTGCCTTTGAGGTGCATGAGTTGCGGTTGCCAATCCAAATCGAGGTATTTTATAGTGCAGGATTCATGTCGTTCTAATTTTACCAAAAGGTTTGGAAAACACATACAATCGTCCCAAACGGTCATTTTTTCAGTGCTTAAATTTTCTAAAACAGGATTGATGAACACGACAGGTTTGTCGATGTACATATAAATCAAGCGTTTCATCACGCCAATTTGTGGTGCAGCAATACCTCTGAATGCGCCATAATGGGCGAAACGGGCTTTAAATTCAAACAAAATATCGTGTAAATCAGTGATAACAGGCTGTAAATCAGCGAGTTCTGTTTGCTCAATGGGTTGAGAAACGAGGTGTAGGCGTGGGTCACCGAGGAGGAGGATTTTATCGGATTTCATAAAAACAGAGTGATCGAAAATTTTACTACAAAATATTCTATTGTTTCGGACACAATATTAGGGGAACTTTTAAAGTTCCCCTAATATAAATGCCTTCTAACAAAATAAAATATGGCTCTTTTTTTTACACCAACCCCAAATTGAATATTTTAGCGGCGACGTAAACCCCAGCGGTTGTAACCACGCACTGGTATGATTTCAATGAGACCTGAATTATCATCATCTAAACCACGTGAACGGGTACCATTAGCCACCAAGGGCGAACCGATATTCCAATCACCTGCTGCAATAGCGGTTAAAAAGACTTCAGTACGGTAAATTGTTTTGTTAAGAGGATTACCTTTGCCAGACAACCATTCGTGACGGGCTGTGACATAAGCCTTGACCCATGCTTTTTCATCGCCACCTCCAGAGGGCGGTGATTCAGGGAAACGTTTGCGTAGAAAATCGAGAACCCGTCCAGAGTGAATGTAGCTGTCATAAATGACGAGCATACTGAGGGGGTACGAAAATGCATTGTCTGTGAAAAACTTTAAAGCGGGTTGATAGTAAACTTTGTCAAAAAACGCATCTTGCGTTTTAATCATGATGTCGTCTTCTTGTGCAGAACGCTTGAGGAGAGCGATAAACGCCTTGTCATCAACGAGTGGCGTAACACCGATTTTATCAACATAAGGCTTTAAATCGTTAGAAAACATCCCTTTATTGGCGATATAAGACTCAATGAGTTGCTTCAAATTGCCTTGTTCAGTCGTTTGGCTGCGACCAAAAGTGATTTGGCGTGTATTGCCTTTGCCATCGCTAAAGATGCTGATGTCATCATATTCGCCATCCGGGGTGCCTGTTTCAAAAATATTGACGACACTTAAGATTCGTTGCTTATTGTCAACAGAGATCATTTGGAAACTGTTTTATTGGTTGAGTAAATATTGTTATTTATTATGCTAGTAGAATCACAAATTTATATTTTTGTTTTTAAAAACTGAATTATTACAAGCAAAAACTTATTTTTTTATGTCGGTCAACTGAACTTTGCGGCTTTAAGTACATACAAATTTGGGGTATGGACAGTATTTCATGTTTCTTAAATTTCAAATACAACGAGCATTTTTCCATTCGTTTAATAGCGATAAAAGGCATTGTCTGATAGTCAAATAATTCATCTATCACAATCAGTCGAAATATAAGTTATGATAAATTTTGTTTTGTAATTTATTGAAAAACAAGTATTTAAATCATTAATTAAAAATAAATTATTGAAACAGGCTCCCCTCAGTATCCACAAACTGTCAAAACCTGAAAAAAAAATTTGTTTACCGAAAAAACTCGTCGTAATTTCATCTCAGAAAGTTCGACTAACTTAGAAAACAACACGATGGAAAAAACATGGCTCAATAATATAATGCGTTACGTATTGCGGAAACGGATGCGGCGTATTCGTTACTTTTCGGCGCGCCCGCACGAGGTGCAATCGGGTCTTTTGAGTCAATTCGTCCACAATGCACGCTCGACTGAATGGGGTAAAATGCATGATTTCAAAAATATACATACCCCCGAAGATTTTGCCCGCAATGTGCCTATCCAAGACTATGAATCGCTGAAACCTTATATCAACCGCATGATGCAAGGCGAGCGCGATGTTTTGTGGGCGGGTCAAGTACGTTGGTTCTCAAAATCAAGTGGTACGACCAACGATAAATCGAAATTTATACCCGTTACGATTCAAAATCTAAAAACCTGTCACCTCAAAGGCACATGGGATTTGAGTGCATTGATCTATCATAATCGCCCAGAAACAACAGGTTTTGCTGGAAAAATGCTTGTTATGGGCGGAAGTACCGAACACTTCGCCCCATTTCCAGCTACTCAATTTGGCGATGTTTCTGCCATTATGCTCAAACATTTGCCCGCCATAGGCAGCTATATTTATGCGCCCAGTCTTGATATTGCAGTTATGCCGAATACAGAAGATAAAATTGAACACATGGCTCAAGCACTCATCAAAGAAGATATGCGGAGCATCGGCGGTGTGCCGACTTGGACGGTTGTGTTACTGCGGCGTGTTTTGGAATTGACGGGCAAAAAAAACATCCTTGAAGTGTGGCCTAATTTGGAGGTTTATGTCCATGGTGGTGTCAGTTTCGAACCTTATAGAGAGACTTTTCAAGAGCTGATTCCTAAAAAAGACTTCGTTTATTGGGAAATTTATAACGCTTCAGAAGGCTTTTTCGCCACGCAATGTCAGTTAGGAGCAGATGATATGCTTCTTCTATTGCAAAATGGCATCTATTTCGAGTTTATACCCGAATGTGAATGGCTGTCTGCGCGTCCGATTACGATACCCCTCAGTGAAGTTGAGGTTGGGCGGCATTACGCGCCCGTCATTACAACAAATGCTGGTTTATGGCGATATGTTGTAGGTGATACGGTCATGTTTACGTCTATAAATCCCTATAAAATTAAGGTGAGTGGACGCACAAAACAGTTTGTCAACGCTTTTGGCGAAGAGGTGATGGTGTCCAATACCGATAAAGCCTTAGCCGAAACCTGTGCTTTTGTCGGTGCGCAAGTGAGTGAATACACCGTTGCACCGATTTATTTTGAAGGAAAAAGTAAGGGTGGACATGAATGGCTCATTGAGTTTGAGCGTGAACCGCCTGATTTAGAGACATTTAACAACCTTTTAGACTCCAATTTGCAACGCATCAACTCCGATTACGAAGCCAAACGTTTCAAAGGTATGGCTATGGAACGTCTGCGGCTGCGTCTCGTCCCGCGGGGTACGTTCCACAATTGGCTCAAAGCGAAAGGTAAATACGGTGGACAACATAAAGTGCCGCGTCTTTCCAACAATCGGCATTACGTCGAGGATATTCTGAATTTTGTGAGTGGGAGGATGACTTAAATACCCCCCTCAGTATTTTATCCGTTTTTTGAGTCTAAACAACTCTCCCTAAAGCTCTATCCCGCAACCGCTGTAGAAACGGCGAAGCAAAGATAAACGACTGCAATTCTTCATTGGTGCTTTCCAAAACCTCTGATTTATTGCCTTGCCATTCGAGTTTTCCAAGGTGAATAAAGCAAATATTATCGCCAATTTCCATCACAGAGTTCATATCGTGGGTATTGATGACTGTCGTGATATTGTTTTCAATCGTAATAGAGCGTATCAATTCATCTATGACCATAGCCGTTTTAGGGTCAAGCCCAGAGTTGGGTTCATCACAAAACAAGTATTTTGGTTTCAAAACAATGGCGCGCGCTATGCCCACCCTTTTTTGCATACCGCCTGACAGTTCGGAAGGGAATTTTTTATTTGAACCTGTCAAATTCACCCTTTCAAGGCAATAATTAACACGCGCTAACTTTTCCTTACCTGTCATATTGGTAAACATATCCAATGGAAAACGGATATTTTGCTCAACCGACAAAGAATCAAACAGGGCAGAACCTTGAAAAAGCATACCGATTTGCATGCGGACAGCCCTTAATTCCTCTTTACCGAGGTTTGTAAAGTTCACATCATCGTACCAGACTGTGCCTGTTGTCGGTTTTACGAGTCCGATGAGCGATTTAAGCAAAACGGTTTTGCCCGCACCAGAACGCCCAATGATGAGGTTGGTTTTACCTTCTTCAAAAATTATAGAAATGCCTTTCAGAACTTGTTGCTCGCCAAAGGACTTAGTTATATTTTCTGTTCGAATCATTAACTAGCTTGTTAGAACAATTGTAATAATATAATCCGCCAATAAGATACCAATATCGCTGTAAACGACAGCATTTGTTGAAGCCTGACCGAGTTCGACACTGCCGCCTTTGACATGATAACCTTGATAACAAGAAATAGACGTCAATAAAAAAGCATAGACGAACGCTTTTACAAACATAATAAACACGTTGTAGGGAGCAAAAAACGATCGTAAACCACGTACATAATCGCCATGAGACAGCAATTCTGTGGGCACACTTGCTAGATAGCCACCTAAAATGCCTAAAAACGCTGACAACGCAACAAGTAGAGGAATCATCACAAGGGCAGCTACTATTTTCGGCATAATGAGATAAGCGGCTGTATTTACACCCATGACTTCCATGGCATCAATATGCTCTTTTTGTCGCATACCACCGATTTCAGCTGCCATATTTGAGCCAACTTTACCCGCTAAAACAAGGCAAGAGACGGTCGGCGACATCTCAATAATGCACAAATCGCGGACGATATAGCCAATATAATAACGCGGCACTAACTGCCCATTGAGCTGATAAGCAAACTGAACCGAAGCGACAGCCCCAACAAAAACAGAGACTAATGCGACAATAATGACCGAACCTACGCCAATATCGTTCATTTGTCGCGCTGTTTCAATCCAATACATACGCCATTTCTCTGGTCTGGAGAAAGCTGTGCGCAGCATGATTAAATAACGACCAAGATGTGAAAAGAATGTAAACACGTAATTATGATTTGATTTTGTTGATTGCAATTTTTTAAAAATACCGCCAAAATTAGGAAATAAACGCAAAGAGATGCCTAAAATTCCAGAATTTCAAAATTCTAAGATTTGATAAACGTTTATCATTGAATTTTGGCTTTTTGAAATTTAGGTTTAAAAATCATTGATTGGGGTCTGCAGATCCATCTAAATCCCCCACTTTTATACCAATAAAATTAAAATTAAACGTAGCAGCGTTAAACGACACGTTAAATGAATCATAGGGCGAATTGGGGTTTTGAATCGTTGATTCAGGATAAAAAAACCACGATTTGCCTGATGGTAAAGTTGGAACAATGCCTAAAAGAAAACGTCGAATGTACAACATATCGACAGCATCTAACTCGCCCGTTCTATCAACATCGGCGGCTATTTGTTGCTCAATGCGTAACGTATTGAGACCTAATAAGTTGCGGCGCAACAAAAGCATGTCAACGGCATCAACGCCATTATCCATGTTTGTTGTGCGACTCAGTTTAACGCTCAATTGTGTATTAAGCGGTACGTAATTTAAGGTATAAACGCCCACAGCATTGGTTGTCGTGGAGTCATTGCCGATACTGATTTTTTGATTTGCCATAGCGTCATTCCACCACGTTTTTATTTTACCACTGACAATTGTTGTAGTTGGAACAGCCGTTCCACCGAGCGTTTTTACGCCTGTACTGAGGGGGTCGAGCCAGTCTTTCAGCCGCGTCGAAGGCGTGCCATTTCCGTCCCAAGACTTTGCAAACCAACCACTTAGCATATAACTGACATGGCACGAATCAATCAAACCGCCGCCATGTAATTGTCCAACAATGCGCCCCAATTGGTCAAAAATCGGTGCACCCGAAGCGCCAGGTTCTGCCGTTCCTTCATCAAAAACAACATTCAAATGGCTTCGAGAGGGCGAAACAGCCCCGTTACTCCAAGACACTGACGAATTGTAAACAACCGCAGGTCGGCTGTCGCGGCTGTATTTTTTTATATCGCCTTGTGGATGGTGAATCATCACCGTTGAAGTCGGTAAAGTTGCCGAATCCCGATTCCACCCGAGGTATTGAGCATTCACATCAAGGGCAATTCTGAAATTCAATTCGAGGAGTAAAAAATCAGTCTCCCGCGCACCTGAACGGTTCATACAACCCTGAATCGAGCGACTAATCGGTTCTGATTGTGGATTTTGGCAATTTGGGCTTTCATAATTAAAGAAAAAAGTCCACTGACTGTAATCGGGCGTAAATCCATCCACACAATGATATGCACTCAAAATATAAGGTTTCCCGTCTTGCTTTGTGTTATTGACCAATGCTCCACTACACCACCCTGTGCCTTGTGCCGTCACAACAAGGATGCGCACAACACCATTTTTCTGCGTTTGCCAATTCGATGCCGTTGGACAATTGACATTGATATTGCAACTGACAGATGCGCCAAAACCGACACCACCCATCATGGCTTGATTGTAAGCATGATAAACGGTTTTTATTGTAAAATCAGCTTTTTTCTCTACGTTTTTAGGTTCAAAATACTCCAAAACGGCTTCTTGTCCACGTACAAAACCAATGAAAAGTTTATGGCTTCCGGGGTTATTATCCGCATCATAAGCTCCTTTAACGCTTGACCCATCGGGTGTTAGCAAATAGAGTTTTGAACCTTTTGGCAACTCAAAATTCTCTAAAGTCAACGCCAAACCCAACGCATCCATTGACCGAATACGGCATTGCCACAGGCGATTGCCATCGGGCAAGTCGCGCCAAGTACCTGCATTTTTCATATTCAAATCCACCGCAATCGGCACTGCAAAACGGAAGCTGCCAACAGCTCCTTTGTCCTCCTCGCGTATGCGCGCCCAATCGGGTTGAGGCACATCAAACGCTTTAGGCGCATCTATTTTTTCAGAAATACTGAGGGGGGTGCCGTCTTTCGTTTCTTGTGAAAAAAGGGTAAAAGGCAAGGTGCAAAGAGCAAAAAGCAAGAGGCAAAGGGCAAAAGGCAATTTGCCGCAAGGGAGTTGAGTCGTTATGTGTAAATCGTTTCGGTTCATGGATTCTTATGTTTTTAATGATTTACGATTAAAAATATCATTGTTTTACGTCAAATGGCTTTTATACTGTTCTTGAATCCCGATTTTCGGGGAGGGGGTGCCCTTGTTGTCTTTTGCAATTTCCACTCTCCACTATCAAGGTCTTGCAACCACAAACTTCTTTGTAACTTCAAATTGATTTGTTGCAAGTGTTAAAAAATACAAACCTGGCGTTAGCCAATAAGTTGGAACAACAACTTTTTGCGCCAGCAAATCTGCGTCCGTTATCTTTCGTTGATACATTTTTTGACCTAAAGCATTGACAATCAATATATCACCCGTTACAGTTTCTGGTAATTGAAAAACAACGTTCAGCGTTCTATCTACGGGACTTGGGTACATTTTCAAAATATCGTAGTCGCCAATCGGTTGTCCAAAACTTCGGCGCAACTGTTGATAAGCATTGTAAACATTGAGCCGCCCGCCTGAAATTGTTTTGGTTGACAAATCGGAAGACGCATCTACCCCCCTCAGTATCGCACCTTTCAAAACGTTCATTGCTGCCATAGGATTCGTTTTTGACAACTGACAGAGATAACCTTCGGGCATACTCCACAACAAAGCCGCCGCACCCGCCGCAAGAGGCGAAGCAAATGAAGTTCCACTATCTGTACTTGTTTGATTATTAGACGATAATATCAAAACATCATGCCCTGGAGCAGCGAGATGAACTTGTTTTTTACCATAAGCATAACCCGCGCGACTGTCCTCCTTGTTTGAAGCCGTTACTGCAACCATGCTTTCCTTAGCGCAAAGTGTTGGCATATCGCCTATTTTTTCAACATCATTATCATCATTTGCGACAGCAAGGAAGTTCAAAATACCATACTTACCCAACGAATCGTAAACCGCACACAGCAACGGGTTTTGTGCGGGGCTTGAATTAGAAAAACCGCCGGAGAAATTGGTGACAGGCACAAAAGCCCCTTTTTTACCGTTTGAACTTTTGTATAATTTATGTTTTGCCAAAACAAAATCATAAGCCTGTATGATAGCACCCACGTTAGTGACACCACTTATAAGCATCATTTTGACTTGCCAATTGACTCCTGTTAGTAATTTTGCATTGTTACCCGCCGCCCCAATGACACCTGCTACGCTGACACCATGCCGAATATCCAACTCCGTTACGCCTGACATCAAAGCCGCATGATTGTCCTTTCCACCGGCAAATGCCACCCCTCTATAATCGTCAACATAACCATCTCCGTCGTCGTCTACATTATTATTCGGAATTTCATCTTTATTGAGCCAAATATTGGCTTGCAAATCGTCGGCGAGCCGGTCATTAAAACCACGTTCAATCACAGCTATCACAATTGTGTCGCCACAAGCCGTTGTCCCACCCGTCGTTTTGTCCCATACTGAAGGGGCATTAATTTTTGTTAAAGACCATTGTTGAGAAAACTGCGGGTCGTTTGGTGTTTTTCTATTTTCAACAATATGATTGAATTGAGCGGCGGATACTGAGGGGGTGCTTTTAAGGCGTTTCAACATATCATTTTCATCATAAACCGATGGGTCAAAACGAAAAGAATAGATATTTAGATTTTCTGAAACGTCATTAAAATAGACATAAACAAAATCGAAAAAGTCTTTATAAAATTCTTTTGCAAAGTCTTTAAACGATTGATTTTCATTCAATTGAAAAAGAATTTCGCCTTTTATATGGTCGTCAGATGAACCTCTCGCAACGGCTTGTTGTGCTTGAGTTGTTGTTTTTAACAAAAAGAAAAAACAAATAAGGAAGGAAAGTCTTGTCATGGGTCATGCCTTTAAAGTTCGCCTTTTTTGTCATTCTGAACGCAGTGAAAGAATCTGTATGAAATAACTTTTAGATTCTTTCACTGCGTTCAGAATGACAAAAAAGGCTTACGGTTTATGATAGTGGTAACTGATTACAAAATGAAATTAGAAATTGCGCCAAACTTACGGCAAAAGATGAACCAATGTTTTATCATCCCGTAAATTTAACGTGTCAGAACGACTCAAAAGTTATTTTGAAAATTTAAAAAGCAGATTTTTTTGAAAGGTTTGAATTTTTCAAGGGAAAAGGACGACTTTTGCGGCAATTTTTGAATTAATTTAAATTATTAATAAACTCTTTGACATTTTTTTTAACACACAGCCACATAGGACACATTGTTTTAGTTCCTTACAGGATGACAAAAAACGATGTGCCCTATGTGGCTATGTGTTAATCAAGTGAAATAAATTTTTATGGCAAAAGAAATCACATCCCGAAGCGACGATTACTCACAGTGGTATCTCGATATTGTTAAAAAAGCTGGATTGTCGGACAACTCGCCTGTGCGTGGTTGCATGATTATCAAACCCAATGGCTATGCTTTGTGGGAGAATATGCGCGATGCGCTTGACCGTATGTTCAAAGACACTGGACACGTCAATGTCTATTTTCCGTTATTGATTCCAAAATCATTTTTGTCGAAAGAAGCGGCGCACGTCGAAGGTTTTGCGAAAGAATGTGCCGTTGTTACGCATTATCGCTTGAAAAACGACCCAAATGGCAATGGTGTCATCGTTGACCCTGATGCGAAATTGGAAGAAGAACTCATCATTCGCCCGACTTCTGAAACGATTATTTGGGATACTTACCGCACTTGGATTAACTCCTATCGTGATTTGCCGTTGTTGTACAATCAATGGGCAAACGTTATGCGTTGGGAAATGCGGACGCGTCCGTTCCTCCGTACCTCTGAATTTTTGTGGCAAGAAGGACATACAGCGCACGCGACAGATGTAGAAGCGATTGCTGAAACACGCCAAATGTTAGACGTTTATGCCGATTTTGCAGAAAATTGGATGGCAATGCCTGTTATTAAAGGTGTCAAAACAGCAAATGAACGTTTTGCAGGAGCTGTTGACACGTATTGTATTGAGGCTTTGATGCAAGACGGTAAGGCGTTACAAGCAGGTACGTCGCACTTTTTAGGACAAAATTTTGCGAAAGCATTTGAGGTTAAGTTTTTGAATAAAGAAAACAAAGAAGAATATGTGTGGGCAACCTCTTGGGGTGCTTCAACCCGCCTCATCGGTGGTTTGATTATGACCCATTCTGACGACGATGGTTTGGTGTTGCCGCCAAAACTCGCACCTACGCAAGTTGTTATCGTTCCGATTCCAAAGCCTTCTCCTGAAATTATGGAAGCGGCGGATACGATTGCGAAGGCTTTAAAATCGTTGGGTATTCGTGTAAAAGTGGATAATGATGAGACAAAACGCCCTGGATTCAAGTTTGCAGAGTACGAAATGGTCGGTATTCCTGTCCGCATCGGCATCGGTGCAAGAGATTTGGCTGTTGGAAAAGTAGAAGTTGCAAGACGTGATACAAAGGAAAAATCGAGCGTTGATACTGAGGGGGTCGCTGAACATATCAAAAACTTGTTGGATGAAATTCAACAAAATCTTTTTGACCGCGCTAAAAAATACCGCGATGATATGACTTCAAAAGTTGATACTTTCGAAGAATTTCAAAAGGTTTTGGAAGAAAAAGGCGGTTTTATCTTAGCTCATTGGGACGGAACTTCTGAAACGGAAGACAAAATTAAGGAGTTGACTAAAGCGACGATTCGCTGTATTCCTTTGGATTCGGTTGAAGAAGATGGCGTTTGTATTTTGACAGGTGCGCCTTCTAAGCAGCGGGTTTTGTTTGCAAGAGCTTATTAGGTTGAATTAGGATAAGCAGGATTTAAAAGATGTTTTAGGATTCGCCTTACATTCATAAATCCTAAAATATCTTTTAAATCCTGCTTATCTTAATTCTAAAACCTCACACCCGCCAGAATATTGATATTCACCACATCTGTTGGGCGTTTTTTAAATCGTGAATATTCAATATTTGTACTAATGTTGAAATGTTTGCTTATCAAATATGAATAACCTAATCTGGAAAAAAGACTATGTTTATCCAATGGTTTAGAATCTGGAAAACATTCCCAACACGGTTCTCTTTTATAATATGAAGCACCTTCTCTTTTTTGAGTGCCTATTCCGAAATCTAATCTATGTTTTTTCCCAAAAAGTATAATCCGTTTGTTGGCAAAAAAAGTAAAACCAGAAAGGTCTTGACCAATGCCAGCCAAATCGCCAATTTTTATGTTCTGAGGAAGTGAAGTCTTACGATATATCGGATTTTCTATAAATCCCCGAATGTACGTGATGTATCGTGCAGTCAATCCGAGTCCGAATTTATTTTCTTCAACGCCTAATTCAAGGCTCCAATGATTATGGGTGTCCAAGCGATATGGATTATAATAACGGGCATTATTATTTTCATAACTTGAAAAAATAGCACCCGCCCGAAAGTTGACCGTCATCTTTTGCCAAATATTTTGAGCATTGGCAGAAAAACTAAGGCTTAAGGATAAAACAAGTAAGTAGTTTTTCATATTATCTTTTGATTTTTTAGTTGAATAAAGATTTGTTACAAAGTTACTTCTAAAGACTTCTAAAACTCATAAGAGGTTGGGTAGTTTTTAGGTTTTATTTTAGAATTCCTCAAAAACGTTTAAATTTGTGCATCAAGCCTATTTTTCCATTAAAAGTAAAAAACATGGAATACGTATTTCACAATTTTCCACGTATCGTGACAAGTCAAGAAATTTGTATGGGTAAACCTCGTATCAAAGGCACTCGTATCCCAGTTAGCTCTGTTTTAGCTTACTTAGCTGGTGGTCTGTCAATAGACAAATTTCTTGAAGAATTTCATTGGGTTGAGCGTGAAGATGTGCTTCAAGCACTTGCTTTTTCAGCTTGATTCATGTTTCACTGATAGGCATTATCAAGTCGTCTGCAAACGCCCTCGTGCCTTCGGAATAACTCGACCCAAAGATTGAGCCGTTTCAATCCATTGATTAATAACAACTTGTGCATTCGCAAGTGCTTCCTCATAAGTTGCACCGTCTGCCATGCAACCTGCTAATTCGGGTACTTCTGCAATGAAAGCCCCGTCTTCGTCACTCCAAAATATATTGACTTCGTATTTTATTGAATCAGTCATTGTCATCAAAATTAGTAATTAATAAATTATATTTTTTAATTATTTCTCGAATCTGTTTAACTTGGTAAGGCTTTGCTTTACTTTCGTTATTGGATTGCAAGTTAATGATTTCAGCAATACCCTCTTTGAAGAAAATGTAATGCCCGCCACTTATTCTTTCCGAGAAACCCAATCGTTTCAGTAGGCTTCTAAGGTCATTGAAAGAGATATTTTTATCTGCACCACCTTGAAGTATTTTTAAGAGTAGTTTGTTTTGTTTGCTCATAGCTACTTTATTTTTGCAACAAAACTATCAAATTTTATTCAAAAAATACAATTTTTATTAGAAATTTGACCTTTTCTTTAAAAAAACACGTCAAAATGACCATAGAACAACTCCATACTGAGGGGTGCATTCTCTTCGAGTGCATCAGCGGCTCGCGGGCTTATGGCACGGATTTGCCAACCTCGGATACCGATATAAAAGGTGTGTTCATCATGCCCGAAGAACGGCTTTTCGGTTTGGGTTATATCGAACAAATCAATGACGAGCGCAACGATGTGGTTTATTACGAACTGCGCCGTTTTGTCGAGTTATTGATGAAAAACAACCCCAATATCCTTGAAATGCTCAACTCCCCTGCCGATTGCATTTTGCATAAAGACCCGCTTTTTGACTTGTTGGCAACCGATATATTTCTGTCCAAACTATGCAAAAATGCCTTTGCTGGATATGCTTTTTCACAAATCAAAAAGGCACATGGTTTGAATAAAAAAATCGTCAATCCGATGTCGGAAGAGCGCAAATTGATTCTCGATTTCTGTTATGTCGTCAAAGGACAAGGTTCGACACCCTTCAGTAAATGGTTGAAAGACAACGATTTGCAGCAGGAAAAATGTGGCTTAGTCAATATTCCAAACATGCAAGGTTGTTTTGCCATTTTTTATGATGCCGATGGTTCAAAACACTACAAAGGCATCATGCGGAAGGACGAAGCAAACGATGTGTTATTAAGCAGTGTTGTAAAAGGTGAAACGCCTGTTGCGACCTTGTTTTTCAATAAAAATGGTTATTCAAAATATTGCAAAGACTATCGGGAATATTGGGATTGGGTCAAAAACCGGAACGAAGCCCGTTATGAAAACACCGTTTCTTCGGGCAAAAATTACGATGCAAAAAACATGATGCACACCTTCCGTTTGCTCGATATGGCAGAAGAAATGTTAAAAACAGGCAAAGTGAATGTGCGTCGTCCGAATCGGGAACAATTGCTCAAAATCCGAAAAGGTGAGTTTGAATATGATACCTTGATTGAACAAGCTGAACAAAAATTGGTTGATATCGAGAAGGCTTTCGATGCGTGCAATTTGCCTGAAATGCCTGATGTCGAAAAAATTGAACCTATTTTGATAGAAATACGTCGAAAGTGGTATGCAAGGAAATATGAATGATGAATATGCACAGTGAAGACACTTTTAGATATATGAATGAACTCGGCAAACAGCGCGAGCCATTCCTTTTTATACTCGATTTTGATTTAGCAAAACCGCTTGTTTTTCCTTTACACAGTCTTGAAAATAGTGCTGAAATTGTGTTTAATATCAACGGACAGCGCAATTTTACCCCCCTCAGTAGAAAGTCATCCAAAACTGTTTTTTTCCATAAAAAACCTGTTTTATACACAGATTACAAGGCTAAATTCGATTTTGTGCTTGAAAATCTGCAATTTGGCAATTCCTTTCTTGTCAATTTGACGCAGCCGACAGCGATTGAAACGAACCTTTCTTTGTTTGAAATTTTTCACAGTTGTACTGCTAAATACAAATTATTGGTGGACACCGAAACGGATAAATTCGTCGTCTTTTCGCCCGAACCTTTTGTAAAAATTAATGAACAAGGCGTTATTTCCTCGTTTCCGATGAAAGGAACGATTGACGCAGGTATCGACAATGCTGAAATTAAATTGATGAACGATGTAAAAGAACAAGCAGAACACGCCACAATCGTTGATTTGATTCGCAACGATTTGAGCCAAGTCGCTACAAATGTACGCGTGGAACGCTATCGTTTTGTGGAACGGGTTAAAACGCATGACAAAGAATTATTGCAAGTCAGTTCAAAAATCAGTGGTCAATTGCCTTCCGATTATCTTGAAAAAATAGGCGACATTTTTCAAAAATTGCTGCCCGCAGGCTCTATTTCAGGCGCCCCGAAACCCAAAACGGTTGAGATTATCAAAAAAGCAGAAGGTTATGAACGAGGTTATTACACTGGAATTGTAGGCATTTTTGATGGCAAACGCTTGGATAGTGGCGTAATGATTCGTTTTATTGAACAAAATACGAATCAAAAAGCTCAAAGTACTGAGGGGGTGTTCATATTCAAAAGTGGTGGCGGCATCACCGCTATGAGCGATGCAGAATCTGAATATTTAGAAATGATAGATAAAGTTTATGTCCCAATTATTACTCGAAACATTGCACATCGTCAACGGTCAGTTGCAACATGTGAAATGGCATAATGAACGCTGCTATCGGTCACGTCAAATACTTTTTGGCTTGCTTGAACCGATAGATTTAGCCACTATTTTTGCTGAAAAATGGGCAAAAGGCGAAATCTCTTACCTCAATTCGGCTGCTGATGCAGTCGAAACTTACGACCGTTGCCGTTTTATTTACGGTGCAAACGGCATACAACACATCGAAATCGTCCGCACGCCGCGACGTATTATCCGCAGTTTACAGTTGATAAATGCCGATGATTTTGATTATTCTCATAAATTTGCCGACCGTTCGCATTTCGCCGTTTTATCAAAAAATATCCAAGCAGATGATATGCTTATCGTTAAAAAGGACTTTTTGACGGATACGACTTTTGCGAATATTGTTTTTAAAGACACATCAGGACATTGGTTTACACCTTCAACACCGCTTTTGGCAGGTACAAAACGAGCAAAATTGTTGGCTGAAAACAAAATTAAAGCGGTTGATTTGCGCCCAAGTGATATATCCAAATTTGTTGAAGCACGGTTGATTAATGCGACGACTGATTTGGAAAATAGTTCTAAGATATTGGTTGCTGATATTTTTAAATTGTAGCTCAAAAAGCATGGGTTTGTAGCTCAATATTATAGAACATTGAGCTACATTCGTTTCTTTTTTGAGCTTTAAATATCAAACAGAAAGAATAGCCACTAATCAACTGACTATAAAAACGGAATCATACCCCCTCAGTAAAAATAAAAAAAGTTATGTAAATCGGGAATCCAATTCCCGATTTACATAGTTTTCATACCTAAATTATTGAAAATAAACTTTATGTATAAATTAATTCTCAAACCCATTTTCTTCCAAATGTCTCCTGAAAAAGCGCATTACACGACTATGCGCCTTTTCCGTTTTGCATTAAGTCTGCCTTTTGGTAAATGGATTTTCAAACAATTGTATGTTCCAAACGACCCAAAATTGGAACGCAAACTCATGGGTTTGACCTTTCCAAACCCTGTTGGATTGGCGGCTGGGTTTGATAAAGATGGCAAGTTTATTAACGATTTGGCGTATTTAGGCTTTGGTTTTATTGAAATTGGTACGGTGACACCGCTTTCACAAGACGGCAACCCCAAGCCACGTCTTTTTCGTTTGCCTGAATATGAAGCCTTGATAAATCGGATGGGTTTTAACAACGAAGGCGTTGAAAAATTGGTTGAAAGGTTGAAAGCATATCGTGCCCCCGACCCCAGAGGGGAGACTGCGCTTCGGGTTGTTATTGGTGGAAATATTGGTAAAAACAAGGTAACGCCTAATGAAGAAGCCTTTCGGGATTATGAAATTTGTTTTGATGCCCTGTTTGACCATGTAGACTATTTTGTGGTCAATGTCTCGTCGCCAAACACGCCTGATTTGAGAGCTTTGCAAGATAAAGAACCGTTGAATCAACTGTTGGCACATGTTCAAAACCTCAATCAACAAAAAACGAAGCCTAAACCGTTGTTGTTGAAAATCGCGCCCGATTTGAATGAATCGCAACTCAATGATATTTTGGAGATTGTGGAAAGCAACAAATTAGACGGTATTATCGCTACAAACACAACGATTTCAAGAGAATTGGTCAAAAATGACCCCCTCAGTATAGAAATGGGTGGATTGAGTGGTAAGCCCGTGAAAAGCCGTTCTACGGAAGTGATTCGTTATTTGCGTAACAACACAAAACAAAATGGTCTGGTCATCATAGGCGTAGGCGGCATTCAGACAGGCGATGATGCTTTGGAAAAATTGGCAGCTGGCGCCGATTTAGTACAAATTTATACGGGTTTGATTTATGAAGGACCGCGTATGGTTAAAAAAATCAATCAAACACTGTTGAAGGTATAGTAAACAGAAATTTGAAATGGTTTTTGTTTTTTTTCAAAAAAAAACAAAAACCATTTCAAATTTCTGTTTACTATACCTTTTTGCCCACTTATAATTTTTACCTTTGGGCACATTTTAGGAAATAATCAATCGTTAATAATCAATAATCAATCAAAATATGTCTTTTGAGATAGTCGGCAAACTGTATAAAAAATTCCCAGCGGAAAGTAAATCACCTACATTTCAAGCCCGCGAGTTCGTTTTAGAATTCGCTGAAGGAAATTATCCACAACTTATTAAATTCCAACTGACGCAAGACCGTTGCCAACTTTTGGAAAATCATGAAGAAGGTGAAGAAATAAAAGTGCATTTTGACCTAAATGGTCGTGAATGGCAAGGCAAATTTTTCACAAATTTGACTTGTTGGCGCATCGAAAAATCGAGTGGTGCAGAAGGCACATCAGAAAAACCTGTTCAGCAAGTTCAAAAAGCGGCATCGCCAGCTAAGTCGGCACCGCCGCCAAGCAGCGATTTTCCGACCTTAGCAGATGAGCCGTTTAAAACGGTTGGTGAGGACGATTTGCCGTTTTAATCTAATGATGAATGATAAATTATGAATGATGAATAAGTGTATCCCATTCATAATTTATCATTCATCATTAAAAAAATGACCCCTCAGTATCTGCATGATTGAGGGGTCATTTTTTTTTGACAGGCTAATATTTGCCCATTCCTTTCGTTAACAAATGATACAAGTTTTAACATTTCTCTTTTCAAAATAACTTCCAACTATTTTATGGACAAAATCAAAATATTGTGGGCAGACGACGAAATTGATCTTCTGAAACCACACAAACTTTTCCTTGAAAAAAAAGGCTATGAAGTCGTAACCGTCTCAAATGGCTACGATGCCATCGAAGAATGTGAGCAATCACGCGATATTGATGTCGTATTTTTAGACGAATCTATGCCCGGCATAACGGGTTTGGAAACGCTCGAACGCATCAAAGCCATGCAGCCGAATTTACCTATTGTGATGATTACTAAGAACGAAGCCGAACACGTCATGGAAGACGCAATTGGGCAACAAATCGCTGATTATCTCATCAAACCTGTCAATCCGAACCAAATCTTATTGTCTTTAAAGCGCATTATTGACAACAAACGCCTTGTGTCAGAGCGCACAATGCAGAGCTACCAACAGTCATTTAGAGAGCTTTTTATGCAAATTCAAAGCGGCTTGAACCATGAAGAATGGGCTGATGTGTATAAAAAACTCGTCGGTTGGGAGCTGCGTCTTGATGCGAGTGGTGGCGACAATATGGCTGAAATTCTTTCTACACAGAAAGCGGAAGCCAATACGGAATTTTCAAAATATATCGTCAAAAACTACCTCGATTGGTTGGGAACAAAACGCGATTCAGCACCGACAATGAGTTATAACTTGTTGAAAAACAAGATATTCCCTCATGTGGGCGACGACACCCCCTCCGTCATGTTGCTCTTAGACAATCTGCGCTATGACCAATGGAAAGTGATTGAACCCATTATCACAGAACTTTTCCGCATAGAAGAAGAAGACTATTTTTACGCTATCCTGCCGACCTCTACGCAATACAGCCGCAACGCTATTTTTGCGGGTATGATGCCTGCCGATATTGAAGCACGTTATCCGAAATGGTGGCTCAACGACAATGAAGAAGGCGGTAAAAACATGCACGAAGCAGACTTGTTAGGTGAAAATATTCAGAAAATACAACGCAAATCGTGGAAGTATGACTACGTAAAAATCACCAATGTTGCGAATGCTAAAATATTGGAAGACAATGTTTTAAACTATTTGAACAACGATTTCACCGTCATCGTGTATAATTTTATTGACATGTTGAGCCATGCACGGACAGAAATGGAAGTTTTGAAAGAATTGGCTGGCGACGAAAAAGCCTACCGTTCTTTGACGCGCTCTTGGTTTCAAAATTCACCGCTTTATGGGGCTTTACAAAAATTAGCAAGTAAAAATGTACGGCTTTTTGTAACCACTGACCATGGAACGATTCGCGTAAAAACACCTTCAAAAGTGGTGGCTGATAAAGAAACAACAACCAATTTGCGTTATAAGGTTGGGCGTAATTTACAATATGACAAACGTCATGTGCTTGAAGTGAGAGACCCAAAAGTGGCAGGTTTGCCTCGTCCAAATGTCAGTTCGACCTTTATTTTTGCAAAAGAAGACGTTTATTTTCTTTATCCGAACAACTACAATCATTACAATAATTACTACCGCAATACTTTTCAACATGGCGGCATTTCGCTTGAAGAGTGCATTTGCCCTGTTATTAGGCTCAAATCGAAGTAAAATAAAAGCCGCGAGATGTTTAATTCTCGCGGCTTTTTCATTTTATAGACCCCTCAGTATTTTTTACTTCTTAGTCGTCTTTTTAGCTGCTGGTTTTTTCGCAGGCGCTTCAACAGGTGTTTCTTCTTTCTTAGCCGCAGGTTTTTTAGGCAGTTTTGCAACTTCAAGACTTGGCAGAATGGCACTTGGATTAGGTACATTATGGATCACACCATCGCTCACATCTGGCACCATCGAACTGCCCGTAACCGCAGAGCGAATGTAAGTGCCCCAAGTCAAATTGTCCTGACCATCTTTGTGCGCCAAAGCCTTTTCAATGGCAAAATTCGCTGCATTTTCGACAATCCATTCGTAGTTTTCTTGACCAACAGAATGAACATCGGCATCGGGTGCAGGATTGCAAAAGTCAATCGCATAAGGCACGCCGTTCATCACGCCAAACTCAACGGTATTGAAATCATAGCCCAAAGCACGGCACAATTTCAAGACATAAGACTCAACCAATGCCAACATCTCTGGCGATGTTTTTTTCTCAACGGCATAACGCAAATGGTGCGGATTGCGTGGTTCATAAGGCATAACGTGTACATATTTACCGCCCAAGCAGTAACAACGGAAATATTCTTCGAAAACAACTTCCGATTGAAGCATCATCACCAATTGACCTGTTTCGGCATATTTGTCGAAAAAGTCCTCCATGTTTTCTACCCTATAAACCGATTTCCAACCGCCGCCTGCGTGTGGCTTCATGTATGCAGGAAAGCCAATGTACTTGAAAATCGCTTCCCAATCCATCGGATATTTCAAGTTGCGGAAAGAGTTTGCCGTCGTATCATCAGGCATTGATTTTGAAGGCAAAATGACTGTGTTTGGTACTGGCACACCAACATGAACCGCTAAGGCATTATTAAAAAATTTCTCATCTGCCGACCACCAAAATGGGTTGTTAATGACCGCTGTACCTGAAATCGCTGCGTTTTTCAAATATGCGCGATAGAACGGCACGTCTTGTGAAATACGGTCAACGATGACCGTATATTCTGTTGGGCTGCCTTGAATAACTTTATCAATCGAGACCGCTTCGGCAACAATGCCGGGTACATTTTTTTGATTAATGCGCTCGATGAACGCCCAAGGGAATGTATTTTCCTGTCCGAAAAGAATGCCAATTTTTTTCATAAATAGCTGATTT
>JAYVFS010000231.1:0-9276 GCA_043772905.1 Saprospiraceae bacterium
TCGGTAAAAACTATTGGCAAAATCATGCAGCTTATACTATTAAAGCCCATTTTGAGCCTACGACAAGACTTATTCAAGGGTCAGAAGACATTGTTTACACCAATGAGAGTCCTGATACTTTGAAAGAAATCCTTTTTAAACTTTATCCCAATTTGTATAAAAAAGGGGCAGCCAGAGCTTCAAACATTGATGCAGAAGATGCGAATGAAGGCATGACTATTCAAAGCCTCTCCATAAATGATGAAGTGCAAGACGTTGAAAAGCTCAAAATCGCAGCGACTAATATGTCTGTTGATATCAAACCATTAGCACCCAAACAAACGCTGCATTTCAAAATCACTTATCATTATGTGTTGAATAAAGGTTCACACAATCGGACAGGACAAGTGGAAGATGGCGCATATTTTATCGCTTATTTTTTCCCACGCATTGCCGTTTATGATGATATTGATGGTTGGAATCGCAATCCTTATATTGGTTCACAAGAGTTTTACAATGATTTTTGTGATTTTAAAGGACAGATAACTGTCCCAAAGGATTATGTGGTGTGGGCAACGGGTGATTTGCAAAACTGTGCGGATGTCTTGACCTCAAAATACTGTGAAAGATTGGCTTTTGCCGAAAAGAACGATGCCCTCACCAACATTATTGACACCACAGATGTGAAAACAGGTGGTATCACAACCCAAAACGCCAACAATACATGGCAATTTGAAGCCAAGAACGTCACTGATTTTGTATTTGCAACGAGCAATCATTATATCTGGCAATCATCGAGTTTGGTCGTTGACCCTACAACAGGCAGAAGAACGCGGGTAGATGCCGCATTTAATCCAAAGCATAAAGATTATTTCCACGTTGTCGGCGATGCTCGCAAAACGGTGGAAATTATGAGTTATCAATTCCCAAAATGGCCTTTTCCTTACAACCATGAGACGGTTTTTGATGGATTAGACCAAATGGAGTACCCGATGATGGTCAATGACAATCCCTTAGAAGACAGAGCGGAAAGTATTGAATTGACCGACCATGAAATCTTCCACACGATGTTTCCTTTTTATATGGGCATCAATGAAACCAAATACGCTTGGATGGATGAAGGTTGGGCAACCATTGGGGAATGGCTCGTGTCGCCGCTGATTGATTCAACAATTGTTGATGAGTATGGTATGAAGCGTTATGAAACCTCGGCGGGTACAGAAGCGGACTTGCCGATTATGACATTGACCACGCACATCACAGGCATTACGGCTTTCACAAATAATTATCCAAAACCCGCCCTCGGTTATTTGTATATCAAAGATATGCTCGGTGATGCCGTGTTTTTCAAAGCTTTACACCATTATATACAGACGTGGCAGGGCAAACACCCGATGCCTTATGATTTTTTCAACTGCATGAATGTCGGTGCGGGCAAAAACCTCAATTGGTTTTGGCAACGCTGGTTTTTTGACAGCGGTTTGCCCGATATGGCGATTGCTGCCTTTACATCAAAAGGCAAACGCAAACGCATCACCATTGAAGCCAAAGGCACTAAACCCGTTCCCATAGATTTGACGATACACTACACCGACTGCAGTACAGAAAAAATACATCGTACCATAGAAGTTTGGAAAAATGCGCCTAAAACGGTGGTTATTGATTATAAAACAAAACAAACGGTCAAAAAAATAACACTTGGTAGCACTTATACGGCGGATAGTAATAAGGGGGATAATGTTTGGGAGGTGAAGTAGGGGGTTTATAGTTCCTGACCTTTTTAGATGTTATTTACTGAGGGGATATTGAAGCAATTATCATTTAACAAGCTGCGTTGGATTACGATGACCACCTACTAAATCTAAACCAACAAATCGTAAGACTGACTTGGTGGAAAAAGCAAATCCAAAGCATTAGGTTTGATTTTAAAAATTGGCCCTTTCTCAACGACGCTTCCTGTTGCTTTTCGTTTTATCAAATGGTCAAGTGTGATTATTCCTTGTTCTAAAAGAATGTCAAACTGTGATACAATTGGTTTTTTTGTATGTTCAACTTTTTTGTATTGAAAATACTCTGTTCCATCAATTATCTTTGAATCTGCTGCAATCCAAAACGTTTCATTGTGTTTTTCAAGTAAGCGTTTATGCAACATTTCTAAGCCATAGATATTCTACTATATTAATCAAACCTACTAAACCAATCTTCATCAATAGTAACAATCTCACGAGTTTCTATTTTTACGCCTAAACCTAATTCTTTCAATTTTTCAGCTAATTTTTCTCCATCAATTAAATCAATAGTTTGTACTCCTTCTCGGGTTGCTTCTAAAAAGGCATCACGAGTAAAATCACCCGTTGTAATGAATAAACCTTTATCAGTTCTACCTACCATTGCTCCTCGAAAGTCACGAATTTCTTTTGAAGAAACTTTGCCCTTATATCTTTTACACTGAAAGATTATATGAAAGCTTAGAATTCCATTTATTTTTGCAATGCCACGCCCATCGATTCCACCATCTCCACTTCGTCCTGTAACCTCAACCTGTGTAAATCCTTTTTCACGAAGAAAAAGTTGAATTAATCTTTCAAATCCACTTGGTGAAACTTTTTCTAAAATTACAGATAAAATCTTTTCTTTCCAACTTTCATCCTCTTCTAATTGTTGATTAATCCGTTGTTCAAGTGTTTTTTGACCTTTTTTTTTCAATAAAAGCTGAGCATCTTCTATATCAATAACAGACCAGATTCCTCTTTGTGAATTTTCTATTAAGCCTTGGTTTTTTAACATAGTACGCACCCATGCCAATTGATATGCTAATTCAGATTGGGGTGTGTTACCGTGAGTTATACTCAATAAACTTTCGGGAATATTTAATAAAGCAATTACTTTGTCATTGATTTCTTCATTAGAGCCAGAACCACCCAACTCAATCATTGCTTGTAGTACTGGTTTTAAAAAAAATTCTCTTTTAGGAATCTCTACCATTATTTATTTTATGTCTTTTTGGAAAAATACAGTTTAAACTAAATTTCAGAAAATGGAAATTATTCAATCTATTACACATTTTAAAAAACTCTGCAATATAAATGGTTTTGCGGAATTCTACATTATCCTTGCAGGTGGACTTAGTCGGAGTTGGAAACGTGTTCATTACAATTCTGAATATGAAACATTTGATATACACAATGAGATAGATGATACTTGGAATGAGGATGTAACTGAAAATGAATTAATTAAAATCAGTATGATACCTGAAGCAATTGAAAAAAAAGCCCTAATCTATACTGGCTTTCAACTCAATGGAATTGAGTAAGATTTCAGCAATAGCCTTAGCCAATAATGGTAAGGTCGAATCCAAAACTTGTTCAATAGGTGTTTTAGGTGTCAACAACTTTACCTCTTTGCAATAATAGTCTTTTCCTTGAAACACAAAAGAATCATCAAATGATTGTAATCTTGCCATTTCACGAACAGTTAATGCTCTTGGATTTGAATAATGAATATAATCATCAGCAATCGTCATGATTGTTGAACTTTGACTTTCAGGTTTTAAAACATTATAACTTCTCTTTTCTGAATCTAATCCAATACTTTTCAATTCTTTTTTAGCTAAATCATAATCGCCAGTCTCCAAAATAACACCCAATCTTTTCACGACATCATCATTTTGTTTACTTGTTTTGTGATTGTGTAAAGGGGCAACTAAATGCGATAAAGTGTTTTCAAGTTCTTCAAAATTTCTGACATAAAAAGGATTCTTTGCATTAACAAAACGTCCATTCAAACGACCTTTTTTCGACCATTCTGCATAACTTAAACCTTCTTTTTCATTTGGCTTTCCGTCAATATTTCGTTTCTGTATAAGAGCGAACATCTTTTCCGTTGAGCCATTATATTTTGTTTTTAAATCTACTTTTTCATAATCAAATCGCTCATCATCATTGCCAACAAAATCTAAATCATGCAGTGCTTCAAACACATTAACCTTCTCTTTCTCACTCACTGTAGCGGGAATATCATTTATTAGTTTTTGGTCTTTTCGGCAACCAATAAATAACACGCGTTCTCTGTTTTGAGGAACACCATAATTGGAAGCTAAGGCAACAAAAGGCTGCTCAATTTTGTACAATCTAATATGTAATAGTATTTCTTCAAACTCATGTTCCTTATTTGCTTTCAAAACGAAGGGTTTTAAACCAGTCACACATTCATCAAACGAATAGGAAAATATTTTGAGCGCAGTAATGATATGTTTTACCTCTGTCAAAAACTCTTCTTTTGGCTTTAAATTAGTGAACGCTACATGAATTTTTTCGACAATTGTTTCGGGTTCAATTGAAGTTAAAAAATCATCAAAATCTTGTGCAAAAAAGTCATTATCTAAATCAGAAAAAGACTTTTCATTAATCACTTTTTTCCTGATGTAGGACAATTCTTTACCTCTTTTTAACAAATTAAATCCATGTCGAATGGTACTAATGTTTTTATCCGTTTTGCTTGTTTTATAGTCAACAATCTTTGGTGTTAGCAGCCTAAATTTGTTTTCTAAATTGAGGATATAGCTATTTTTAAGCTGTTCATATTCCTTATCTGTTGCTTTTTCAAACTGTAAACGCAATGTATAACAGTCTAAAATAAAAGGTTGTACTGTTTCAATTTTTCTTAGTTGCGCCACGAAATGGATTAATTGACCAAATTCTTTTAAGTCAACTATTGACCTAATTTCTTGAAGAATCATTTCTTTAATTCGTCCTTCTTCTTTGGTCAAAATACCTTTAACATTTTCCATGACAAAATATTTTGGGCGTAACTGTCTGATGACTTTAAGATAATGTGCGAACAAATCATCCTTTTTATCAAATTTCTTGCGTTTCCCCGCCAAACTAAAACTTTGACAAGGTGGACCGCCACAGACAATATCTATTTCTTTTCCGTTTAGTTTTTTCAGAAGATTGTCTAAAAAATCAGGCTCTGTGATGTCTTGACGTAAAAACTCCGCATCAAGACCCAATTGATAATTATACCTTGCAAGGTGCGTTAATTCGCAATTCTCATTGATGTCACTGCCCAATCTAAAATCATAAAACTTATTGCCATATTCCGCTTGTAAAAAGCCTTCACTGAATCCACCCGCACCTGCGAATAAATCCACAAAAGTCACTTTCTCCTTATTGCCATACGTCACTTCGTCTTCACAGAGAATATGAATATCCGTATTTTCCCTCCGACTATTGACAAGAGAAGATATTTTGTCTTTGACCTTTTTATCCGTGAAATTAGAATGTGGTTCGGTGTCAAAATACTTTTCAACCTCTTGTTTTAAGAAGTTCAAAAATTTATTTATGGACTTGTGAGCATATTCTGTATCCTTAACGGACTGGTTTGTATTATCCCAATCTTTTTTCATCACTTTTTCGCCTGTTGCAACCTTTATTTGCAAGTCTTTCTGACGTAAAACAAGATGAATTGGATATTTTTTGCTTTTATCAGCCTTATCTAAGTAAAATTTAACATTAATCATAGTAACGGACGTTTTTACGGATGCGGACAAATCTACGGACAAATTTAAACTTCACAACTAAATTAATACTTTTTTTTGTCGCTTTATACTGAGGGGGGGATAATCATGCCGCATCCGATGTTCTCGACCATCAAATCGACGTTCCGTATCATCAACATGGTGTTCTCGACCATCAAAAAGAGGATATGGCAGGAAGCATAAAAAAAGCCGATTGAGTGGCTGTCTCAATCGGCTGAATGTCATTTCTAAGATTTTACTGAGGGGGGGTATCTGTATTGCCCCCTTTTGTTTTCGCAGCCTCCCCATTGTCGGATTTGCTTTTCTTGTAGAAAGGTTCAACGACTTCGAAATAAGGCTTGTAAAGGTTGTTGCGACCAGATTCCTTTTTCAAGACCGTGTAGTAGTCGTTGGAATAATACATTGAGTCGTTTTTGCAAATTTTTGCACTGACATCACCGTCCGTCACAATGCCATTTAAAGCGGCGGTAAAATCGAACAAGTCCACAACGCCATTTTTCTTTGCCAGAAAATCGTCTTTTGGAAAAGATGCGGACAAGATTTCGGGTGTTAAAACAGAATACTTATGACAGTTCTTAATGAACTCCAAACTTGCAGGCCCGACGCGTCCTTGTCCGCTCGTTAGTTTGGTATAAGCACCGAAATAAAGTTTGATTAAATCGCCAACTTCTGCGATTTTTTGCAAAATGACCTCTTTTTGAGGATTGTTGGTTGAAATATCTCCTTGAGCCATTGTTAGTGGTTTTTAAGAGTGAGACAAAATGGGTTAAGAAATTAAGGTTTATGTTTTAGTTGTTGACAAATGAATTGTCTCATTGTAAGAGTAAACAAATATATAATATAAAAAACGTATTGTGCAAATTTATTTTATGTGTGTTTTAAATATTTAACTTAAAATGTTTCATAATAAAAAAGCCGTTTCAAACTTAGTTTGAAACGGCTTCTTTATGCACTTCAAAAGAAACAAAGTCTTAAAATACTAGGGGGTACACATGACCATTAAGGCAAAACAGGAGGATGCAGATTTGCCATTTTAAGCAATTTACGCAAATTGATATTGCCTTCTCGATTAACTTTTAAAAGAAGAACGGTTGCTCTACCGACAGGCGTGATACCAATGACATGCAAGGCTTCGTCACTCCATTCAAAATGTTCTGTCCATATATCCGTTCTTGGATTAAATAGAGGCGTTAATTGGCGGGTTAAGGGGTCTAATGCTTGTATTTTATCTTTTTTATAGGCATTGCAGCCACCACAACTGAACGCAAGATTAGATAATACGGTCAATCCATTTTTGATAAGTGGCATAATATGCTCAAAATTGAAAGGATTAGGTGAGAAAGCAGCAGGCAAATGACAATATTCGCAATACCCTTTGGCTCTTTCAATAACCGCTTTTTGCAAGGCAACGGCAATATAGGCTCTACGCATAATTCAATATGTTTAAACCTAATTTATCCATCAACTCCGTCAGCGACATAGCCCGCAATTGAGACAATTCTAAAAGATATTGAAACCGTTTATTGCGGATTTTTTCTTCTTTATCTACCAAATTGAGCAATTCTTGATATTCTGTATCGGATAAGCTTTCCACTTCCATTTTTTCCTGCAAGTATAGATACCGTTCCATAGTGGGTTCAGGCAATACACTTTCATTAATTTTTTTCAATAAAACTTTATCCCGTTTACCTTTATCCGCAGTCCGTTTTCTAATAGCCAATGCGTTTAACTCTTTTATAAAATACTCCAACTCTGTCAGAGACATCTCTGAAAAGCCACCTAACAAACTCGGAATTGTATCTTTTGCGGGCATTTGAGCTTTTTCCATGTTATTCAATTTTATATTTAGAACACTTTTATTTTTTACAAAGTTAGGTTTAAGTTCTAAAATAGACAAATGTTTTGCAAAATACTGAGGGGGGTACATCTTACTCTTCCCTCACAAGATTAATCAATCCCTATTGATTACCTCGTGTTTTTCGGATAATAGCCCGCACTTTATTATCAAAAAAGGTGCGTAGCCTATCAGCCAAACCAGAATTGACGGTTATATCTTTGTTTTCAGTACCATTAACGAGGCGTATCTTGTTGGTTTGCGTATTTGCGCTTTGTAGATAGCCAACAAATGTAAATTAAGTAATTCTGTTGCTGTCATTTCTGAATGAATCGTTTTAAGGCGTGATGCAAAATAACACACCTAAAATTCTGAAAGAATTGAATATGAATAACCGTAGATGAAATCTACGGGTTCGCAGTAGGCTGTCACACAACTCTGAAAGAGTTGAATATCAATTAATTAGAGTGACTGTACATTCAACTCCTTCGGAGTTGGAAGACAAACTTTCGACGCAGCCGTAGATTTCATCTACGGTTATTCATATTCAATTCTTTCAGAATTTTGGGTATGCTATTTTTTGTTTGCTCCCTTACGTCTAAGTTTTTTAATCCTATCGCTATACCTTTGTTTAAAAATGAAAAAGGAATATTGGTTCTTAGCCTTGTGTTTAATAGGCTTGAATTGTCAAACACCGAGAGAAATAACAAAAACCAACGCTTTACCACAACAATTCATCGTTGTGCTTGGCATAACACAAGACGCAGGTTATCGGCATCCGTATTGTGGTAAAGCGTGTTGTGAAGCGGTCGCACTCGGTAAAGAAAAACCTAAAAGTGTCACCTGTCTCGGCATTGTTGACCGCGAAACGCAAGAGACATTTATGCTCGAAGCCACGCCAGATTTCACAAAACAAGAACATATACTGAGGGGGTACCTCAATGATAAATCAAAACCCATAAGTGGCATCTTTCTCACACATGCACATATCGGACACTATACAGGACTGATGTATTTGGGTAGAGAAGCCATCGGTGCAAAGGAAACACGGGTGTATGCGATGCCCCGTATGCAAACTTTTTTAGAAAACAATGGACCGTGGAGTCAATTGGTGAGCTTGAAAAACATAAAGATTAAACCTTTGGCAGCCGATTCTATTATTCACATCACAAAGAATATCAGCATCAAACCGATACTTGTACCGCATCGTGATGAGTTTTCAGAAACAGTAGGGTTTGTTATTATCACTAAAAACAAACGGGTGTTGTTTATTCCAGATATTGATAAATGGTCGAAATGGCAGCGCAATATCTTAGATGAAGTGAGTCGAGTAGATGTCGCTTTGTTAGATGCCACGTTTTATCAAAATGGCGAATTGCCGAACCGCAATATGAGCGAAGTACCGCATCCTTTTATAGCGGAAACGATGGATTTGTTTAAAAATTCAAAGGAAAAATCTAAAATTAAGTTTATTCATTTCAACCATACCAATCCTGTTATGCGCCAAACGAAGGAACGGGCAGATGTTTTGAAGCAAGGTTTTGGGGTTTGTACTGAGGGGGAGGTTTTATAAATCTAACGTCGCTTTTAATATCGCACCTAACGTCGGCAGGGTTTCAAACCCTGCCGACGTTTTAAAACCCCTACCGATTCTTAAAGAAATGCTACCCGATGTTTATAAAAGGGTAGCGATACATCATAGTTGGGTAGCGGTATCTCATCATTTTTTAAAAGTTAGTGATAAAACCCAAGGAGTTTATGAGCAAACTCAAGGGTTTGTTGATGAATGGGTAGGGTAGGTTGTTAGGCAGAAAGCCGCTTTTGTCATTCAGCAGGAATCGTGTGTCCTGACCTTCTTAGACCCGACAGCCAAAGGTATAAGAAAATGCTATTTTCAAGATGATAGGGCGTAAGATTTACGTGA
>JAYVFS010000232.1:0-3207 GCA_043772905.1 Saprospiraceae bacterium
AACTCTTGGTCGTACAAGAGGTGAAATCAATGATTTTCTATGTGCAACTTATTGATAATCAGCGTTTCACAGTTCATAAAGTAACTTCATGTCGCAACGTAGATGCTTTGTTCGGTGCTGGCTCTCTTTTTTTTATTTTCGTCAACATCTAATTTTGCTTTTTTTGTCAAAATGACTGCTTGCTTTTGTCAAAATCCCTGCTCGATACCCCCTCAGTATTTTGGCTCTTCTTTAACCCCAAAACGCTGGGCTATCGGTTTGATAGTCCAGTTTAGCGACCCCTCAGTACTTTACCTGTTTTAAGCCTAAAAAGCCTGTTTTTCATAAAAACCCCACACTTGTTTTCCCCCGCTATCCCTTATTTTTTATCTGATTGGGTTTCGGCAGATACTTAATGATTTTCTCGTAGAGTAATTTTTCGTCAATCGGTTTGGATATATAATCATTCATGCCGACGGCTTTGCATTTTTCGACATCTACTGTCGTTACATCGGCAGTGAGGGCAATAATCGGAATGTTAGAATTGAGTTGATTCCGAATGTATGCCGTGGCTTCAAAACCATTCATTTCAGGCATTTGCAAATCCATAAGAATAATATCGTAGTGCGTGATTTTCAGTTTTTCAATGGCTATTTTTCCATTGTCTGCCATATCTACTTCAACGCCAAAATCTTCTAATAGTATTCTTATTAAAAGCTGATTGAGTTTCACATCTTCCACCACCAATATTTTTAGATTTTTTAAGGTGGATGTTCCTTCCGTTGCCGCTTTTGTGGCTGCTTCTGCTTCCGTTTTTTCAAAACTCAACACAAAACCAAACGTAGAGCCTTCGCCCTCTTTGCTTTTTACAGAAACCGACCCTCCTTGATGTTCCACCAATTGTTTCACAATTGACAGACCCAAACCCGTTCCGCCGTAAGATAAAGAGCTGTTTGAGTGGGCTTGTTCGAAAGCACCAAAAATATTGTTCAGCTTGTTTTTAGCAATCCCAACGCCTGTGTCACTTATAGAAAATTCGATGGTTGCTTGTTCGTTATCTTCGTTGAGCAAACGCGTACGCACCGTTATGTGTCCTTTTTCTGTAAATTTTATGGCATTATTTATCAAATTCATAAATATTTGCTGCAAGCGTACAGGGTCGCCCAATAGAACTTCAGGAATCGTCGCATCATATTCCTTCACGAATGCGATATTTTTTTCTTGAATTTTTATTTCAAACAGATGAAGCGTTGTCGCAATGCAATCAGACAATTTAAACGGCGTGTGTTGAAAAACCATTTTCCCCGCATCTACCTTTGCCAAATCAAGTATATCATTAATCAATACAATCAACGAATCGCCCGATGTTTTAATGGCGTTGATGTATTCTTTTTGTTTTTCGTCTAATGTTGTTTTTAATACCACATTCGTAAAGCCCACAATCGCATTCATGGGCGTTCTGATTTCGTGACTCATATTTGACAAAAACTGTTGTTTTGCTTTCATCGCTTCTTGTGCCGATAATGTAGCGGCTTCGGCTTTATTATTGGCTTCTTTTTGTTCCGTAATATCGGTATGCACGCCTACCCATTCCCTTATTGACCCATCTGGATGTAATAAAGGAATTGCCTTAACGGAAAAATGCCCCCAGTTTCCGTTTTTCAATTTTACACGGTGTTCAAAAACAAAATGCTTTCGGTCTCTAACGGCTTCGTTCCAAGCCTCAATAGTGGGTTGTGCATCATCGGGATGAATGGCATCTGCCCATCCATATCCTTGATACGCTTCACGGTTTTGACCCGTCAGTAAACGCCAGCCTAACTGCTCTCCTTCCATTTCGCCTTTTGCACTGTTGGTCCATACAATGCCTTGCACTGCGGTCACAGCCGCCTGAAACTGTTCTTCACTTTCCTCAATTTTTTTTCGCGCAAGCACCTGATTTGTTACTTCGTGGGCAATGGTGATGACCCCCGAAATTGTTTCATCCCCTTCGAGATGCGGTTGGTAAACAATATTAAAATACCTATCTTCCATGATGCCACTGCGATTTAACTGCGCCAGCATTTCATTGGCGTAAATAGGCTCACCACTCGTATAAACAGCATCAATCATAGCGGGAAAGGGCTGATTGCTAAGTTCTGGTAAAACCTCAAGAAGGGTTTTGCCTTCAACATTTTTTCCTTTTCCCCAAAACTCTTTCATCAAGTCATTGGCAAGTGTAACTTCCATATCCTTTCCTTTCATTATTGAAAAAGCAAAAGGGGAGTTCATAAGCATCGCATGATAACGCTGTTCGCTCTCTTCTATTTTTTTGCGCGCCACAACCTGCTCTGTAACATTGCTTGCCATCACCATTACGCCCGAAATGCTGCCATCGTCTTCGTGGTAAGGTTGATAAACAAAATTGAAATAAATGGTTTCTTTTTCTCCATTTTTACGGATAAAATAAGCGGGTTCTTCATTGCCATAATGAATAACGCCATTTTGTAACACATTGGACAGATAGCCCATAAAAGGCTGGTCTTTAATTTCAGGCGTAATGTCTAACATGGATTTTCCGATTGCCTCTTCTCCTACTTGCCAAAGTTTTAACATAGGCTCATTGGCTAATTCGACTATCATATTTTCCCCTTTTAACATAAGGATAGGCATTGTGGCTTGTTCCACTAAGTTGCGGAAAAGTTTTTCGCTTTTTGCCAATTTATTTTTGGCTTCTACCTGCAGGGTTACTTCATTAGCCAATATGGCAACGCCTTCAATTTCGCCCTTTTTATTGCGCTGTGCTTGGTAAATAAAATCATAGTAATTTAATTCTTTAATGCCATTACGCATAAGTATAGCGGGTATTTCATTGGCGTTTACGGGTTCGCCAGTTCTATAAACGCCCAATAAAAGTTTATCAAAACCCTGTTCGACAGTTTCGGGCAACGCATCGAACAAAGATTGCCCAATTATATTTCCCTTGCCCCAACTTTCTAATATAGCATCATTGGCAATTTCAACAATCATATTTTCGCCTTTACAAATGCTGATGAGTGAAGGAGAAGAATTAACCATTTCATTGAAGCGATGCTCGCTTTCTTCAATTTTTTTGCGGGCAAGCACCTGCTCGGTAACGACTATTGCGTGTATATACTGGTAACTTCGGAGAAGTAGAAAAAAAGTAACTTTAGCGAAAAAAAAATGATAGAAGAATACGTTAGTGATTTGTTATTATATTTTGGAGAT
>JAYVFS010000233.1:0-3192 GCA_043772905.1 Saprospiraceae bacterium
TACAATAGTCTTTGAAAGTGGCGATTTTACCGTTCGCTTACAATAGTTAAGGATTTATAAAACAACAAAAGCCGACCTTTTACTGAGGGGTCGGCTTTCTGTTTTTAAAACGTGCGGCAAAGTCAAAACCCCACAGCACACCATCACTTCCATTCATGAGAAAAAAAATTAGTTTAAAAGCACCATTCGCTGCGTCGCTGAATGTGTTGGTGTATCAAGGCGATAGAAAATTACGCCTGATACGGACTTGGTATTTTCAAAGTTCAATGTCATTTCATTATTACCTTTTTTAAAATTACCGTTTTTTACGGTCAGAATCCGTCCTGTTTCATCAAAAACAGTGAGTTTGGCTTCGCTCGCTTCGGGCAAATGGAATTGAATGCGGGTAGAGCCGTTGAAAGGATTTGGGTTGTTTTGGTACAACTGAAAATCACTCCCCTCAGTATTTCCACCCGTAAAACGGAGGTCAACCGCCATCCGATCACCTGCCGAGGAATAGGCTTCAGCAGGTGTCAAGTCGGAGGACAGGTGCAAAGCCTCGCTCAAACGAATCGAGCGGGTGGCTTGTAACTTTAAAATAAACATGTTCATGGGTTCAGCATTGCTGTCGAAGCTGTTCCAACTGACCGTGGCTTTGCCCCTATCGGCAAACAGAGCGTAGTTGGAGGAGGAAAAATTGTATAAGTCTAACGGATCAATAGCGAGAATTTTAAGTGAATGAATATCGAAATTTAAAGTAAATTGAAAGGCTTCAGGTGTTAATTTAGGTGTTTTGATGACGATGTCGTAGGTCTTACCCGCCTCTAAAAGCGCATCTTGTGCTTCCAAAACAAAGGTGTTTCCATTACGTGGTTCAATACTATTTGTCAAAGGCGTATTCGATGCGGAACCATTGAGGTCAGCAGTTTTCATAGCAATAAAGTCAGCATTAAAAACAGTATCTGTTACGTTTATATAAGCCAGAAAAGTAGGAAAAGGCACTAAAAACGGCTCAATACCGCTTGGAAACGTGTATGATTTCGGCACAAACCGCCATGAGCGATTGTTCGGAAAACTATCAATTTGGCGCAATACAACACGCCGTGTAATGAGCAAATCGAGGGCATCAATAGAACCGTCACGGTTGACATCGGCAGCGATGAGTTTATAGGGTGATGTAAGAGGTTGCGAATTGAGGATATGACGGCTCATCAGAGCGATGTCAAAAGTGGTAATGCCGTTTATCCAATCGCTGTCACGGCGTGGTGTTAGGTTATAATCGCCGTTTCGCACTAAATCCGAAAAAGTATAAGCCCCAGTTGTTGTGCTGTTTTGAGACATCTCAGACATCACAGGGCTTGTCATAGCGATTTTTGCTGAAATCGCTCGCCCTTCTTCTGTCATGGTTTGACCAAGCAGCGCAGGAATAGTGGGCGCAAGTGGCGGACGACAAATGCTGTTGGAATCGTTGACGTAAATTGTTGTTGTACAACTGCTTATGAGACTCGATTGGTCTTTTGCCCATATTTCAACGGCGATTCTAGCTGTATCGCTACAACCAAAAGTGAGCGACGATGAGTCTGGGAAACCCGTCCCGATGCCGACTCGGCGCATCTTGACGGTCAAATTACTGAGGGGGGTGCAATTATCAGAAATGGACGACGCAACATCGAAAGGTGTGACAACAAGCCTTGTTGCGGCACTGCTTAGTTTTGGGGCATATTGAGCTTTACAAGCAACCGTTGGCGGTATATCGTTGACGGTTACGCGGAATGAACACGTTACGGTATTATTGCCCGCATCTTGGGCTGTGAAAACGACGGTTGAAGTGCCGATAGGGAACGCCGTACCCGACGTTTGTCCTGTACTTTGTGTGACCGTTAGGTTTGAGGAACAGTTATCTGTTAAGGATGGAGTGGCAAAACTAAAGATTTTGCTGCATTGACCCGCACTGAGCGACATGGTCGTATCTTTTAGGCATTTGAGCATTTTTGGGCGAATAGTATCAATAATCGTTACCCTTGTGGCGCATTGTGCTCGATTGCCTGCTGTATCTCGAACATAGAGAATGACGTTTTGTGTACCCACATCGGCACATGTAAAGCGTGTTTTGCTTGCGCTGATGATGATAACAGGGCAATTGTCCGTTGAAAAATTGTCAAGGACGATGGGCGAAATATACTTAGTTCCCAATGTGTCGAGATACCCCGTAACGGTTGTTTTGCAGACCGCATGAGGTTCGATTGTATCCTTCCAATTGACGGGGCAATATGGACAGTACAAAATTTGAGCAGATAAGGTTGTTGTTTGTAAAAGCGTAAGGAAAAAGAAGAAAAAACCAATGAAAAATGGAAATTGCTTCTGTTTAAGGAAGCGGATTTTTAGTGTAAATGTTCGTGTCGTCATGGGCGCTACACGTTTTGTATGCTTTTTTCTAATCTAAAAATAGGCATTAGAAACCAAGGAAGAGCGCGTTGTTTAAAGTGTAGAATTATAATGATGTAGCTCCTCGTTCAAGTTTTAATGCTTGACTTTTTTGAAAAAAAATAAGCAACGGTTTTCGGTAATGATATATGTTCGCTTTAAACTGATGGTCAAATGTAGAATGTTTTTTTTGTTCATACAATAATATTTGTCATAAATTTTTGCTTTAAGGCAATATTTTTTGAATGGCGTGTTTTTAACAACTGTTTTGAGCCTCAATAGAGCGTATATACCGGTTTATGTTAGTCCCGTTTTTGACTTTGGAATGCCGAAAAGTAACAATTGTATGTACTTTAATGGTTATTGGTGAATAAAAGAACTGCCACATTTTGGAAACCCAAAATGTGGCAGTTCTTTTATTCACCAATAACCATTAACCATTAAGACACATAAATAGGCGTTGCCCCCGTCCAGCCACTGGAAATACCGTTCGGTCCCAAGGCACAAATCTCAAACTCATAGACATTATCTGGTTCGAGATTGGTAAACATAAATTCACCCTTATCGTTGTAGTGACCGTTTTGCCAAACCGTTTCTGATTTTTTTCTGTATCGGATGGCATAAGTGAGTGCATGAAGCACTTTTCCCCATATAAGACTTGCCCAACCTGCTTTTTTATCTACATCCTTGGCAATCAAAACAGGCATATCCAATTCTGTGACGGGTTCTTTTTCTTTTTTAGTTGTGTTGCGGACTTCAAAACCCGCATCCGTTATGACACGAGAATTG
>JAYVFS010000234.1:0-9214 GCA_043772905.1 Saprospiraceae bacterium
CAATTTTTCGCCCTTGTAATTGGCTTCGGTATAAATCATACCGCCCGTTTGAAGCATTTTATCGTCCGACATGGTGTTCAAATTATCTCTAATAATGTCTGAAAATGAGTAGGCTTCTTTGAGTTTCAAATCAACAACAGCACCGTTTGGCGCACCCGCAAAAGCATTTTTAGGAATGACTAAAACCGTCCCTTTTGCACCACGAATAACAGTGTCTTTGGCGGTATTAATTTTAAAGGTTTGAATAGGTGTTGCTAATTCTCTATAAAGACCAAAAAGGTTCTCTGTTTTGCCTTTTGAAGGCACATTTACTGAGGGGGTGCTTTGAACAAAAGTCACATTAATATCCACACGACGGTTTTGTTTTTTACCTTCTTCTGTGGCATTGTCGGCAATGGGTTGGGCTTTTCCCAAGGCGAGCGTTGTCATTTTGGCGGTATTTACGCCTTTTTGCTCTAAAAACTTGTGAACCGTTTGTACACGTCGTACAGCCAAAGCCTTGTTGTGTTCATCAGAACCATCGGCATCGGTAAAACCTTTCAAGAGGATTTGAAACGTGGGGTTTTTGTTCAAAAAGTCCAAAACTTCCAAAAGATTGGCTTCTCCTTGTGGTTTGAGTTCTGATTTGTCTTTATCAAAAAAGACGCTGCGTTGTAAATTGGATTGAGCTAAAACCCCTACGATACTGAGGGGTAGGAAAACGGCGGCGAGAATGAGGCTTTTCATTATTAAACGTTTGAAGTGGATGAAGAAATTTGGTTTAGAAAAACAAACTTCAAACGTCTTTAATTTTGGAATTATTCTTAGTTAACTAAAAAAACACCCCCTCAGTATCTGATGTCTGAGAGGGTACTTTTATATCTGTCCCCAAGGGAATTTAAGCAAATACTTCTGTTCCTGCGAAGTGAAAAGAACCTTCAATCGCTGCATTTTCATCAGAATCTGAACCATGAACAGCATTTTCGCCGATGCTGGTTGCATATTTTTTACGGATAGTACCTTCTGCGGCTTGAGCAGGGTTGGTGGCACCGATGAGTGTACGGAAGTCCTCAACAGCATTGTCCTTTTCAAGGATGGCTGCGACGATTGGACCGCTTGACATAAACTCAACTAATTCGCCATAAAAAGGACGTGCTGCGTGTACAGCATAAAATTCACCTGCTTTTTCAGCAGAAAGTTTTGTGTATTTCAAGGCGACGATTTTGAAACCTGCTGCATTGATGTCGTTTAAAATTGCGCCAATATGACCATTTTTAACCGCATCGGGCTTAATCATCGTGAAAGTTCTATTAGTTGCCATAACAAATCGAGATTAGAAAACTTAAATTAAATAATTGACTGTGAATGATTTATGTGAATAAAGTTTTTGATTGTGTTCAAAAGTTTCTTTTCACGCCGCAAAGGTATATTTTCCAGTAACAGATTTTATGGAATTGTTAAAAAAAATCAAATCATTCATTCAAAATATCTTGATAGCACAATAACAAAATATCATTTTGCTAATCAAGGTTTTTTTGTGACATTTGCACCTTCAAAAAAGCAAGTTATGATAATAGCTGATGTAAAAGAACTTTTAGGAACACCCAAACGTGTATGTATTACTTCCCATCGCAACCCCGATGGCGATGCGATAGGCTCTTCATTGGGCTTATATCATTATTTAATTCAATTAGGTCACGAGATAACGGTTATATTTCCGTCGGATTTTCCAGAATTTTTTAGTTGGTTGCCCGATTCTGATAAAATAGTGATTTCTGATACGGACTTGTTTCGTGCACGAACGGCTTTGCAAAGCGCGGAAGTGATTTTTGCACTCGATTATAATGCACTCGACCGCGTGGATAAAATAGGGGAGATTATTAGACCCCTCAGTAAAATCCCCAAAATTTTGATTGACCATCATCGAGAGCCTGAATTGTTTGCAGATTTTATGTTGTCGGACATTACAGCGTCTTCAACTTGTGAATTGGTTTACGACTTCATTCACTTACTAGATGATGCAGATAAAATAACGACAACAGTTGGCGATTGTCTTTATACGGGCATCGTGACAGATACGGGTTCTTTCAAATTTGCGACTTCGCCTAAATTATTTCGTGTCGTAGCCAATCTCTTAGAGCGTGGTGTCGAGGATTATCGCTTGCAAGACTTAATTAACAATTGTTTACCTGAGAGAAATTTACGTCTGCTCGGTCATTGTTTGGCTAATCGGATGGAAATATTGCCTGAATATAAAACAGGTATCATTGCTTTGACAAAGAAAGATTACGAAACTTTTGATATACAACGCGGTGATACTGAGGGGATAGTAAACTATATGCTTTCGATGCGCGATGTCAAATTGGGTTGTTTTATTATGGAACAACCGACGATTGTAAAGATTTCGATGCGCTCAAAAGGTGATTTTAATGTGCAAGAAATGTGTCGTGACCATTTCAACGGTGGCGGACATAAAAACGCTTCAGGCGGCTATTCGCATCAAGGTTTGAAATTTAATATTGAAAAATTCAAAAACCTGTTGCCCATCTATAAAGATAAATTAAATAGTTGAATGGTTATATTGCTGAATTGCTATTTAAAGCATACAACACACTAACAATTCAACCATAGAGCCATATAACAATACAACCATACAACAATATAACAATTATTAATTAAAAATTCTTTGATGAAAAATCTTAAAAATCTCTTTTTACTGCTCATTATCGTTGCATCAGTTGCAGCTTGTAAGAAAAAAACGCCAAGTGGTTTTGCTTATACGATACACAAAGCGGGTACAGGTGCAACTGCCAAAATTGGCGACGCCGCTTTTTATGATGTGCTTTTGCACAAAGACGACTCTTTGATGTTCTCAACAATTACGGAAGGACAACCAGCGCGTTCGATGGTAGAAGACCCTAAAACAGCGACTGACCCTTTTTTCAAATTGACTCAAGAAGCTCTTTTGACATTAAGAGAAGGTGATTCAGCGACTTTTATCATGCCTTTGGATACCTTTAAGGTGAAGCCACAAGGTTTAGAAGATGCAAAATCAGCTAAATTGACAATCATTTTGCGCAAAGTAAAATCAAAAGCAGATGTTGACAAGCGTCAAGCAGAATTGAAAGCTTTATCTGAGTCAATTGAAGCAGCAAAACCTGTCTTCATTGCGCGCGCAAAAGCGGTTGCAGATTCGACGACAACGATTGCTAAAAACTTTGGTGCGGGTATATTGCCTGCTGGTGTTATCGAGTTGCCTTCTGGTTTGAAAATTGCTGTTTTGCGCGAGGGTACTGGTGCATTGCCTAAAAAAGGTGAGGTGGTACTTGTTAACTACTATGGTGCGTTGAAAGATGGTAAGAAATTTGACGAATCATACTCACGTGGCGAGCCTATAAACTTCCCTGTCGGTGGTGGTCAAGTGATTCCAGGTTGGGACGAAGGTTTGATGAACATGAAAGAAGGCACGACGGCTATTTTGTTTGTCCCTTCAAAATTGGGTTATGGCGACCGTCCATCGGGTCAAAAAGGAGAAATTCCAGCAAACAGCGATTTGATTTTCTACGTTGAGTTGCTTAAATCTGTTGATGTACAGTAAAAAACCATTTGGTATATTTATATAAAAAGGACGGTTCGTTTTGCAAAACGAATCGTCCTTTTTATTGAATAACAAGCCTTTAAATGTATTGTATAATTATTATATTAATGTGCATTTTTCATTCCTTCAACAACATTAAGAATTTCATCTTTGGACAATGCAAAAATTCGCATCAAGAGTTCTATCTCACAACCTCTTTGCCAAGCTTCATAAATAGACAGTTTTTTGCCTATTTCGATGCCTTCTTGCCTCCCTTCTTGCCTCCCTTCTTGAAGTCCTTCTTGCAGACCTTTTTCTCTACCTTCATCTAATCCAGCTTGCAGTCCTTCTTTTTTAGATTTTTCAATGATATAATCAATATAATTTTCCATGACTTCTGATTTTTGATTGTTATTAAATTCTTCGACTCGATGATTGATTTCTTCAACGGTGATGCCACCTAAAATCGTGTACAAATATAAGTAAAAAGAGCGTACAAAATCCATTTCTTCCTTAGAATTATTGCTTTCGTAACCCACAAAAAGCAATTCGACAAAATGATCGCGGATGTATTCTTTCTCTTTGAAATGCTTTAAAGCAAGCAAAGCTCTGCTTAAAAATATGGTATTGAAAGCCTTAATCATCTCATCTGGGTAATCCGATAAATCAGTCAAATAATAGGATAATGGGTCAATAAAAGGGTGAAAGGCTTCATCAATATCACCAAAATAACTTGAAAATGGCTTAACTTCCCATTTACTTGCTCCATGATAAACAATAATAGGCATCACAACCCGCAACGGTAGTTCCATCTTTATCTGCGTATTATAAGCCCCTTGTTTGTAATCACCAATCTGAACATTTGGATAGGGTGGTATATAACTTTTATGTTCAATGATAAAGCAAAGTTGCGCAAATTCTTTTTTATTACGATATTGACATCGCCAAACAATGTCCGAATAGTATTCAGCCAATTTGGGTGTTATATAGGAAGTTGTATCCAATTCAAGCGTTTCAATATCTAACTTTTCCAATAGATGTTTTGGAAATAGATGTATGAAATAGTCTTTTACAACGGCTTTCATCGTAAAAATGAATTTTATGAACTTGTCGTGTGGGTTATTGATTTGCTTGTCATCAGGCTCATTTGTTTCTTGTTTTTTTTCTTTTGGCATGTTTAGTATTTAGTTTTCGCAATATGTATAATTCGTCGCAGTTGCAAATTTATAAACAAATAATTAATTTTTAAACCTTACTTTAAAACTTTTTTTTTATAATAAATGCTAATAATTATGTTTGATTGGCTTCTAAAGAAACAAGTTTCTAAACACTATCAATAAAATAAAAGCCGAATCGTGATGTAGATTACGATTCGGCTTTCTATTTTAGCCGAAATTTTTTAAACCAAGCTTTTTAATCATTTATTTAAATAAAATATCAATGTTTAATTCAAAATCAAGACTTTTAGCCCCCTCAGTAATAGCGGCTTTTTTTATGTTTTTTGCTTGTCAAAGTTCACCTAAATTTCCAAACTGTACGGAAACAACGACTTGCTTACCTGCTGTCGAAGACAATGCTCCAGAAGCCGTCAAGAAAATGCATGAGACTCTTTCTGGAAAATGGAAATTTATCAGCGTTACAACCGAAGATACATTCCACAAAACAGGTGCTAAATTTATAAACAAACGCGCCAGTGCTTGTATTGGTTACAACGGAGGCATACAGTATTTTATTGACAATCAACAACTTGTGTGTCAAATGTGCTACGAATTGAAGGAAGGTACTGAGGGGGTTGAAATCAAGGTTGAAAAAGAAAATCAAAGCCCATTTTGTCAAGAGTCTTTCCAAAGTGGAGAGTTGTTGTGTGCAGGTGATTCGCTTGTTGTGACTAGCCGTGATTCATTTGTCATCAAAAGAACGCTTTATCGCCGTATGAATGACGATGGTACGCTTAAAGTTAATTAATTTAATTGCGACATTCTTAAGTGAGGCTGTCTCAAAAGGTAAAACTCTTTTTCGTGCAGAATATTATTAGGTTTTCAAGGGTCTAATCTTAGGAAGATTTTAAATCTCCCTAAGATTGAACGAGTTCCGAAATAAAATTCCGTTTGCGAAATTTGAACGTTGTCTTTTAGAGACAACCTCATTTTATGACAATTTGTGAAACAAATATAAAACGATGCATATTGAAATTGACTTCTTGCGCTACAAAAGCAGTCTAAAAATGCAAAAAAATAAGGCGGGTAAAATCGAAGTCTATGACATTGTGAGAAGAAAATACGTCATCTTGCAGCCCGAAGAATTGGTGCGTCAATTAGTCATCCATTACTTAATTGCTGAAAAAAAAGCCCCCCTCAGTAAAATGAGGATTGAAAAGGGCTTGACAGTCAATGAGTTAATGAAAAGGTGCGATATTTTGATTTATGATAAAAATATTCAACCCTATTTTCTTGTTGAATGCAAATCGGCGAATGTGCGCATTGACCAAACGACATTTGATCAAATCGCCCGTTACAATTTGCCGCTTCATGTACCGTATTTATTGGTGACAAATGGCTTGTCCACATATTGTTGTCAAATAAATGAAGACAAAACAGGTTGGCAATTTTTGACGGACATACCACAATTTTAAAAACACTTAATTATGCAAAAAGATAAAATCCTCATCATCGGTTCAAACGGTCAAATTGGTTCTGTTTTGACCAAAACGTTGCGTCAGAAATTTGGTCACGACAATGTTATAGCATCAGATTTACACTTGCCGACGGATGGTAATAACTATTTACCTTTTGAAATCCTAGATGCAACGGATAGTGCAAAAATTGCCTATATTGTTGAGCGTTATAGGATTACGCATATCTATCATTTAGCAGCTATAATGTCTAGCAAAAGTGAATTGAACCCATTAGAAACGTGGAATGTCAACATGGACGGCTTGTTCAATGTCCTTGAAGCAGCGCGTCACCACAAGGTAAAGAAAGTCTTTTTCCCTTCTACAATAGCCGTTTTTGGTTCAAACACACCGCGTATCAACACACCGCAAGATACGATTCGGACACCTGAAACCGTCTATGGTATGTCAAAAGTAGCGGGTGAAAACTGGTGCAGTTATTACAATAAAAGATATGGTGTTGATGTGCGCGGCATTCGTTTTTCAGGTATCATCGGTTACCAATCCTCGACAAGTGGCAATACGACGGATTATGCCATTGATATTTTTCACAAAGCCCTTAATAATCAACCATTTGATTGTTATCTGAAAGCAACGACCCGCTTACCAATGATCTATATGGACGATGCGATTCGCGCCATTTTGGAATTGATGGAAGCACCCGCTTCTAAGATAACAATTCGAAGTAGTTACAATGTTTCAGGTATAAGTTGTTCGCCAATAGATATTTATGAAGAGATAAAAAAACATATACCTGATTTTAAAATGAATTGCCAACCTGATTTTAGACAACACATTGCAGACACTTTTCCCGAAAGTGTGGACGATACCATCGCTCAAAAAGATTGGAAATGGACCCCTCAGTATGATTTGCCTAAAATTGTGGAAGCGATGATTGGGCATTTGAAGAATGAGTAAGTAAGTGTTAAAGTTCAATTATTTAGATTTGGACGCATACAGATTTATATGATTGGTTTACTTTTGCAGTCAATAAATTATAAAACTAAACGATCAAAACCTTCTTACATGAAATTGTGTGTTAATGCCCTTATATTTTTTCTTTTCCCAATATTGGCTCAAAGCCAATCCATTGAAAGGCAAGTACTTGCCTCTGTTGGCAATTTTGTCGAAAACAGCACAGCTTCATTAAGCTATACAGTCGGTGAACCTGTAATTATATTAGGTTCTAACGGATTAAATGCCCTAACACAAGGCTTTCAACAGCCAGATGTTGTTTTGACAACAACTGTTGGAAGTGATTGCTCCTTCTTTTTTTATCCCAATCCGATGAAAGATATTATGAGTATAAAATCAACAGTTACTGACAAATCATTTGAGATATTCGATGTATTAGGCAGAAGTTATGGCTTTTTTCTAAAGGCTAATAATGAAATTGATGTCTCTTTTTTAAGCGGCGGCATGTATTTTATTAAGGTAAATTGTGATACTCAAAAGGCACAATATCATAAATTTGTTAAACAATAGACTGAAAAATTCTTTTAACAATAAACTAAGTTAAGCATGACATTTCAAACATTTTTTCGTCCCTTTTCTATTGTGTTTTTTACAATAGTATCCTTTGCCACACTTGAAGCACAAGCACCACAAGTCATTAACTATCAAGCGGTTGTGCGCGATGTTGCGGGAGAAATTGTTAAAAACAAGGCGGTCAATTTTCGCCTTTCTATTTTGGATGGCGGACTCAGCGGCACCCCTCAGTATATCGAGACTCAAAACAAAACCACCAACCAATTTGGTTTAGTTACTTTTGGTATCGGTCAAGGCTCAACCGTTTCGGGCAGTATGAGTACCATCACATGGTCAACAGGAAATAAATTCTTTAAAGTGGAATTGGACATCAATGGTGGCAATAACTTTTCGGTTATGAGTACTTCGCAATTTCTATCTGTTCCTTATGCTCTGTATGCTGCCAATGGCGGTAGTGCTGCCGCTGGTTGGGGATTGAATGGCAATACAGCTACGTCAACAGATAAATTAGGAACGAATAATGCGCAGGATTTGCGGTTTTATACTGAGGGGTCTCAAAAAATGGTTTTAAAACCAAGTGGTTTTTTGGGTTTAGGCACGTCAAATCCTGATGCACGTTTAACAGTTGAAGGTATTGGAGATGGTACAGCTGCTGTTGAAGATAGGATATTTGCCAGATTTAATAACAAATCAACAAGTTTTGCTTCTGTAGCTTCTCTTGAAATGTTGGCAGGGTCGGGATCTGGATTAACTATGCTATCTCATCATGCACCATCCTATACGGTAGGGACAACAGAGTTTTCAGATTATGGACAACTATGGAGTACAGGCAAAGGTTTGATCATTCGAGCTTCTGCTAGTTCAGCAGCAAATGATAAACAAGGTATTATCCGTTTTTATACTGGTTTTAACCCATCTACATTTGATTTTGCGAATAATAATGAACGAATGCGCATTACAAATAATGGCTATATTGGGATAGGAACTAAAAACCCGCCATCAAAACTTAGTATTTCTGCTGATGCCAATGGATTTACGAGCGCAGGTGAACCTGAAGGGCGGATACTTATTGATGTCAGGAATATTTCTACAAGTTCAGCTTCACAAGCGATTATGAGAATTACAGCGGGTAATGGTGGTAATTTCACCAATCTCGCACATTCAGCATCTACTTATACCGTTGGACCAGATACGGATAGTGGTGTTCTTTGGTCATCGGGTACAGGTGGTCTTGTGCTTAGGGCTTCGCCCAAAAGCAGCAGTGACCCAGATGTAAATGCTATTCGCTTTCAAACAGGTTGGAATCCAGGTGCATTGAATGTTACGTATGACCGTATGATTCTTGATAAAAATGGCAATTTAGGTATTGGTACAATGACACCTAAAGCAAAATTGGAAATTACAAATGGGGATGTTTATGTCAATGATGCAACAAAAGGTATTATTTTAAAATCACCTAATGGGAATTGTTGGCGTGTTACGATTGATAATACAGGAAC
>JAYVFS010000235.1:0-29795 GCA_043772905.1 Saprospiraceae bacterium
GCTAATGCTGCCCCTGTTTGCGTATTTATCGCATACAAACGGCTGGAATCACTCACGCCATACAGTTGCCCTGTTGATGGACGGAAATCAATGCCCAACATCTTTTCATTGGTGCGCAGCCCTGTAATGAGGACTTTTTTGATGGTCTGCGAAGGAAAATCCGCATTGACGGTTAAAAGATTGTTGTCGTTTGTGAGCGCAATGACGTTGAGATCGTATCTGCTGCGTTCTGTTTCGCTGCGACAACCGTTAGTTAGAAATAGGGTAGTGAGCGTTAAAGCCAAACCAATGAGCTTTAACGCATTTTTGCTTGCGTTTTTCATATAAAATAATTTATTGTTTAAAAAATTGGTAAAACCGTCTTGGGATTGGTTCATTGGTTACATTTACGAAAGGGGTTATGGGTTCGGTTTTGTGGGTTTGAAATTTTATTGAAATTATTTTGACTATCAATAAATGACAAAAAATATGGAAAATACAAAAATGAAAATGTTTACGCTTGAAGAAATGAAAAATAAGCACATCGGTGAGCGTGGAACAGAAGTCCGTGAACAATATGAATACGAGTTGAAAATGGAGATTATTGGTGATATGATACGTAAAACACGCTTGGAAGGTAAATTAACACAAGCGGAGTTAGGTAAATTGGTAGGTGTTCAAAAAGCACAAATATCTAAATTAGAGAACAATGCCAATAGTGCGACAATCGATACAATCGTAAGGGTTTTTAAAGCTTTACAAGCCGATATACATTTCAATATTAAACTTCAGAATGAGACATTGCAGTTAGTTTGAAGTAAAATTGCCAGAAAAAAAGTGAGGTAGAAGAGGCTGTCTCAAAAGGGAAAACTCGTTTTTCTTTACAGAATATTATTAGGTTTTCGAGCGTCTAATCTTAGGAAGATTTTAAATCTTCCTAAGATTGAACGAGTTCCGAAATAAAATTCTGTTTGTGAAATTTGAACGTTGCCTTTTGAGACAGCCTCTTTATTTCTATTTAAATTTTACTGCTTCACAATCCGCTTGACCGCAGCACCTTCCACGCCTTGTATTTTGACAAACAAAACACCTTTTGCGTAGTTTGACAAATCCAAATCAATAGGCGCATTATTCACCAATTTCCTTGTTTCTAAAACCTGTCCTACCGCATTTTGAATGGTCAAATACTGAGGGGTCACTTGCGTGAAAGAAATCGTTGTTTTGCCTGATGTTGGATTGGGTGAGACCTTGACAAAAGCATCAATTGAAGGCTCATCTGTGGCAGATTGTACATCGAAACGAGTGCCAGAGTTTAAAACCTCTTTGGTTGTTGCGTTTTGGACCCAAGCGACGACGTAAATTTGTGATTCACTCCAACCATTCGTTAAGACATAAGGCAAATTGAATGTTTGCAAAGTCGCCAAAGGAGTTACATCAAAGCCGTTTTGACCTAATTCACCACCATAAGCGATGAATTTGCGCAGCACATTATAATGTACTGTTTCGCCATTATTGGCATTGAAATTTATCTTTTTCTCAACGATGGCGGCATACATCTTATAATTGGCAGTCGGCACAGTGCCAACAGCTTTAAGCGTGACGGTTGCCGTGCGGTTTGTGCCTGAAGTTTCTGTCACTTTTACTTCGATGGGACTTGTTCCGTTTGCGGCAGCATCAATATCGGCGGCAGTAATATTGCCCGCGCTCACTAAGGCGGCACCGTTTAGACTTGCACGAGGTGTGCTTGATAAGCCATAAAAGTCTTTACGAGCGTCCTGTTCCGTTTTATTCGCTTGATAATAAGGACATTGTTGATAAGGAACACTTGAATGTATCGCAATATGATGGATTTTAGTATTGGTTTCAACCGCAATACGGGAGAAGAATCCAGGATTTTGCGAAGCACAGGAGCTGCAATAAGTATTGGTAAAATGTTCAACCAAAACATATTTTTTGGCTTGCGCAAAACTTGTCGAAATAGATAAGGCAATAGCCAAAGAGAGCGTCAATAGTTTTTTCATCTTTATCGTTTTAAATTAATTGTTAAACAATTTTCGAAGCGTATCATACAAATAACTGTCCGAAATGCGACAGCCGTTTTCAATCAGCTTAAAAATCTCTACTTCGCGTAGGTCGGAGTAACTTTTTTCAGTTTGAAAGAAAGAAACACCCCCCTCAGTATTTTGAAGGGTTTTTAGCCAATTATCATCTTTTGTAAAATCTATGGCGGTATTTTCCTGAGCGACCAAACCTAAAAGCTGTATTTTCTCTTTATCGAAATAAAAAATATGGAGTTCTTTCGGTGTCGCTTGTTTCAAATAGTGTACCTTCATAAAGGTTTCTTCAAACATCAAGTCGCTGAAAATATCCACCAAACCCATGGCTTGTTCGGGTCGTCTTTCTTTCATTTTAGCCCAATCATCGCCTGTTATGGTGTTGGAAACTAAAAATTGGATGAATTTTTTTTCTAAAGGAGCTAATTCCTCGGTCGTTAATCTTCTAAATTTCATACTGTTCAATCGTCTAAACGCTTGGTTTTGTCTATCAAAAAAGGTGTTTATGCACTTATTTACTGATGGGGGTGTTTTGTTGTACATTAGCAAGGAACATTGAAAAAATAAATAGGTCAAACGTCAGCTTGCAATCGGTTGGAAATTAACGCTTTGCAAATTCATCATTCATCATTTATCATTCATCATTTCCACAGAGTGTTTGTACTCTACAAAACTTGTTTTAACATTGCACCCGAATTCGCAATACAAATTTCTGTATTTTATTTCACAAAATTATCACAAACTCAATTCTATGCTACTCAATACTTTGTTAGTTGATTTGTCACTGCCCAATTTCGCTTCTGGCGATGTGTGGTTAAGCCTTATAACATTAACCTTTTTGGAAATCGTTTTAGGTGTTGACAACATCATTTTTGTCTCCATTGTTGCCAATCAGTTGCCACATCACGACCAAGCGAGGGCGCGCAACTATGGTTTGATATTGGCAATGCTTTTCCGTTTGATACTGTTATTGGGTATCGGTTTCATCTTATCTCTTGACGAACCTGTTTTGACCATCCCCTTCATATCTGAACACGGCGTTCCTTTGGGTTTGAGCTTCAAAGACATGATTTTAGCGGCAGGTGGTTTGTTCCTTTTGTACAAAAGTACGATGGAAATACACCATAAATTGGAAGGCAAAGCCGAAGAAATCAAGTCAAAAGCCCATTCGACGATGACATCCGTAATCGTTCAGATTTGCCTCGTCAATATTGTCTTTTCTTTCGATTCAATCCTCACAGCGATGGGTATGACCCAAGTTGTGTCAGTAATGATGATTGCTGTCATCATTTCTATATTAGTTATGATGGTATTTGCTGGACCGATTTCAAAATTCATCAATACACACCCGACCATGCAAATGTTGGCATTGTCATTCCTCATTTTGATAGGTGTGATGTTGATTGCCGAAGGTTTTCATCAGCACGTTTCAAAGGGTTATATCTATTTTGCAATTGCCTTCTCGCTCGGCGTTGAGATGTTGAATTTGCGTTTGCGCAAAGCCAGCGACCGTGTTGTGAGGCTTAACGCAGTTGCAAAACCAGCAAACGAGGAACAAGAGGGCTTATAAATTAATGGTGAATGGCGAATGGTGAATATTTTGCCATTCACCATTCACCATTAAATTATTCACCATTCACCATTAAATAATATGTTTTTCAGACGCAACAATCTCAACATCGGTATTGGACTCGGTATGATAGTCCCTATCATCTTTTTTGGACTGTTATCAAGCATCGTAAGCCTTTCGGGTTTACAATTTAAAACAAGAAGTCTGGCACTTATTGCCATCTGTTTGAACATGCTGATTGTTCGTATGTTTAGAAAAAACAGAGCCAATGAATCCATCAGAGGCATTATTTGGGCAACAGTTGTGATGGCTTTTGTCTGGTTTGCTTGGTTTTATGAGGAGATTTTGGCAGAGTGGTAATTATTTATTTTGACTTATTTTGATTTTTTGACCACTGATGACGCTGATTTGACGGATTTACACTGATTTCTTTTAGTTTCTTATGGGATGAAAAAAAGAAATCAGTGTAAATCCGTCAAATCAGCGTCATCAGTGGTCTTCAAAAAAACATGTATGGACGATAACGCCATTTTTTGGGAAGACCCATTGTTTGATACCGTAAATATCGCCGAAGCATTCAATGCAGACGATATGTCCTATATGGAATGGGAAAATATGTTGGCAACAGGCTGGCGGCACAATGCTATGATGTTTTTTAGGGTCAGTTCGCAATTAGATGAAAACGATAATAAGCTCGATATTTTACCGCTTCGTTATCAATTGAATCAATTTGAAATGTCGAAAAGCCAGCGTAAAATATGGCGCAAAAATCAGGACTTGACCTTCAAATTAGTCCCCCTCAGTATCCGTGACGAAATGCACTTTATGTTTGACCAACACATTCAACGTTTTAAGTACAATGTACCTCATTCTATTTTCGATTTTGTTTCTCATGTGCCTAATAAACCTTTTCCGACTTATCAATTTGAAGTTTATAAACGCGACAAACTCATCGGCTGTACGTTTGTGGACATCACGCCCAACACTTTGAGCAGCACTTATGCCATGTTTGACCTTGAAGAATCGAAACGCAGTCTCGGCATTTTCACTATGTTGTTAGAAATGGCGTATGCTTTGACCTATAAAAAACAGTTCCATTATCCCGGTTATGCGTTTTTGCAACCGTCATACATGGATTATAAAAAACAGTTTTCTGGCGCGGAATATTTTGATTGGCTGACTGGGAATTGGTTTAAATTGTGATAAAAATAAATGAAATACTACATCTTAGCAGGAGAGGCTTCTGGCGATTTACATGGCTCAAACCTCATTAAGGCGTTGAAAAACAAGGATAAAGACGCTGATATTTACGCATGGGGCGGCGACATGATGGCGACTGAGGGGGCTGTTTTGCGGAAGCATTATCGTGATTTGGCGTTTATGGGCTTTCTTGAAGTCATTAAAAATATTGGGACGATATTCAAAAATATAGCTTTTTGCAAGAAAGACATTCTTGAATTTCAACCCGATGTGATTATTTTCATTGATTATCCAGGTTTTAATTTACGGATAGCAAAATGGGCAAAACAGCAGAATTTCAAGACGTTTTACTACATTTCGCCTCAAATATGGGCGTGGCATACCTCACGAGTGCATGGCATCAAAGAGCGAGTGGGCAGAATGTTTTGCATCTTACCTTTTGAAAAAGATTTTTATAAGCAATTTAATTACGACGTGGATTTTGTCGGGCATCCTTTGCTCGATGTCGTTGCGAATGCACCTAAAATAACGATTGAAGCATTTAGACAGCAAAACGGCTTAGACGAACGTCCTATCATCGCTTTATTGCCTGGCAGTCGGAAACAAGAGATTGAAAAAATGTTGTCTATTATGTTGACCGTTCAGCCTCATTTCCTTGATTATCAGTTTGTTGTGGCGGCGGCTTCGGCTCAAACGTTGTCTTCATTCGATATTTTTTTAGAAAATACTGAGGGGGTCAAAATTGTTCAAAATCAAACTTATGATTTGTTGCAACATGCAACGGCAGCTTTGGTCAAATCAGGCACATCCACTTTGGAAACCGCTTTGTTTGGCGTACCAGAGGTCGTGTGTTACAAAGGCTCAAAGTTTTCGTATGCGATTGCCAAACGAGTGATTAAAGTGAAATACATTTCTCTTGTCAATTTGATTGCAGATAAAGAAATCGTCAAAGAGTTGATTCAAGAGGATTTGACAACGGAGAATTTAGTCATTGAATTGCAAAATGCGATTGACAATCAAGCCATCATCAAAAAAGACTACGATATACTGAGGGGACTCCTTGGCAATAAAGGCGCAAGCGACAAGACGGCTGAATTGATGTGGCAGTATTTGAATAAAGGTCAAAAAAAATCAAAGATAAATGTCTGAAAACAAAATACTTAAAATCGGTATCACAGGCGGCATAGGTAGCGGTAAAACCACCGTTTGCCACATTTTTGAGACGCTCGGTATTCCTGTTTATTATGCCGATGACCGTGCCAAAGCATTAATGACTGAAAATTTAGAATTGATAAAAAGCATTAAAAACCTTTTTGGCGAAGCCGCTTATTTGCCCGACGGTGCGCTCAATCGAAAACATATCGCCGATATTGCCTTTCACAATCCATTGAAATTGAATGAATTAAACGCTTTGGTGCATCCTGCCGTTTGGCTTGATGGCGAGCAATGGCACAATGCTCAAACACAAGCACCTTATACCCTCAAAGAAGCCGCTTTGCTTTTTGAAAGCGGTGGTCATGTCCTTTTAGATAAAATTATAACGGTTGTTGCGCCTGTGGAAACCCGAATTGAACGCGTTTTACTGAGGGGGGGCGGTGCATTGACACGAAGCGATATAGAAGCCAGAATTGCAAAACAGTTGCCCGATGAAGAGAAGATAAAACAATCGGATTTTGTGATTTGGAACGATGGCACGCAGGCTTTGATACCGCAGGTTTTAGCGATTCATCAAGCGTTGTTGCACTTGTGAGTTTTCCAAAACGCCTATATATTTTTTAAAAAAATCCATTTATGGGTATTGATAAGGCTCATTATTATCCGCCATTTGTCGGACATTTTCTAAAACCCTTTTCATATAAATGCGCCAAAAAGTGTTTGTAAACAACCAGTTTAATGGGTAAAGCCCGATAATATCGGCGTGTAGTGTGTAGGAGTATTCTATCAAAATCTTATTTTCTGCGAGTTCAGTCGTTCGCCATTCACCAACGAATTTTGAAAAGCCCAACATCCAAGATTTAAAATCACTGACCTCGATTTTCCAATATTTATTTTCTATCCTTTCAATGACTTTATCCGTAGAGGATTCGCCACCTTTAAAGGTCGGTGAGGAGGCGACAAATACTTTTTTGCTACCGCCTGGCTTGCCCCACGATGCATCTTCTGTGCAATGCGTCACTTTAGGCATGATACCAAAACCCGTATGCACTTTAGACACATCGCAGAGCATGGGCGTTTTAAAGGCTCGTTCCAATGAGCAATGATAGATGGTTTTAACAGTAACGCTTGTCGTCATATTATGCTATTTTCGTCCGATAATGGGTTGCAAAGTTATACTCAAAAGCCTTGAAACCCAACGTTTTCAAGGCTTTTGAGGGTTTAGAGCGAGTGTTTTTTTTGAACACATCATACCCAGCAGGGCTATTGGCAATATTGTTCTATCAAACTTTTGAAACCTTGACTGGATAAAGTATTTTTTATCGTCTCATTGTCTAATCCCACTTGTTGATAGCTCCGAATATCTCGAATAAGTTGTTTTCGTCTTTCGACTAATGAAGGATTTTTCAAATTAAAAACCTCAACCGTTTTATGAACTTTAGATTTTATAGGTTCTTCTAATGTTTCAACAGGTTCAATTAGCCCAAATTCATTGTAGTAAAAATAGCCTTGAACATCATCTTCCACAGGGTTAAATATTTGCACGTATTCGGTTCGTTTAATCCTATAAGTATTGTCTTTATACTTTGCGCCAAACGCTCCGTTATTGTCTGAAACAATAAGATTATGCCAGTTGAATGTCTTTCGAGCATCCAAATCACGTTTAATATAGTGGTCAATATGTGACTCCCCTTCTGATTCTATAGGTATTTCGGTGTAACCACATAGACAATTCTGCTCTTCAATTAAGATTTGAGAGCGAGTATTTTGAAAAATATTGTTGGCTGTTTCTACGAAATATTGCCAATTAGCGGCTGGGTTTCGTTTTGTAAAATTCACAAACTCAGCAAGCGGTTCTCCTTTATTAATTTTTCTCATGATTTTTTTTTCGTTTTGCAATTTCAAGGTTTATGGTCATCAAATCTTGGTCTGTTTGACCTATTTCGCTGGCTAATTTAGCATACGCTACTTTGAACCCCTCAGTATCGTATTCATTTTTCATGACTTTTTCTTGAAGTTCGTTGATAGCATCGTCAACATTTTTAGCGCGTGTACCCTCTAACTCAAAGAAATCAATCAATATCCTATTTGCTGTTTTTCCATAAGGGTTAAAAGAAAACGTTTTTAGTTTTGCTTTACCTTCCTCATTCTTTAAAATATAGAGTTGTGATTTTTTAGCCGATGAAACAATAAAAGGTGAATGTGAGGTCACCATCAAATGTGCATTATTAGAATCAATTAAAGTTTCAATATCGCCTAAAAATGTTCTTTGCCATTCGGGATGTAAATACGTGTCAGGTTCATCGAAAAGCAAAAGCGTATTTTCCTCTATCAAAAGTTCGTTGATTGCTTTTATGGTTATCAGTTGTTGTTCTCCCTCACTTAAACCAAATTCCCTAATAGGCGTATCGTCAAGTTTATTAGTTGCTACACGCAAATCTGCAAGCATATCAGAAGCATGTAGCATGTTCATTAAATAGAATAGTTTTTTTTCTTCTACAAAAACATCTTTAGTTTCATACCATTTCTTTGAATCAAGAGAAAAATAGTATTCTTCTCTTTCAGAGTCAAATTCATTATCCTTGAATACATTGTTTTCTTTTAAGGCTTGTAAAAATTGAAGTAAAATGCCTTCTGCCCCCCAAAATGTTTCTGCTTTATTATTCCTTTGCCAATTCGGTTTTTTAATAAAAAAAGTGATTAGAAAACTATCATTTATGATACCAATTTTATCTTTAAAAAACTGGTCTATATCATCATTATATTGGTATGAAAATAACGCAGCTAACAACATCGGAAAATGATATTGCTGAATATAAAACATCGGTTGTGCTTCTAATCGCGTATAAACTTCATCGGTACTTTTAGCTTTTGCTCGTAAACGGTTTTTATAATCATCTTCAAAAGGTTGACAAATACCTTGCATCGTCTCAAACCATCCCGCATAATACACTAAGACATTATCGGGTAAGAGTTTTTTGTAACCATATTTTTTTATCAAATCTTCTTTGGTGTATGTGTTGTTGTCTGTTTCTAACCTCCAATTTGGCGTACCCCAAACATCCCCCCTCAGTATAACGCCAACATAGTTCGTTTCAAAAGAACCTGTCGTTGTCGTTTCGTAGATTGTTTCATCCAATCGAATGGAATAATGTAATTCAAAATCAAATCGAGGTCTCACATCTTTTTCCTCTTTGACAAAATGTAAATACGCCCCCCTCAGTATCCAAGCCAATGCTTCCAATACCGTTGATTTTCCCGACCCATTTTTTCCAATGAATAGCGACAAAGGCTGATTAAACTCTACCCGAAAGTCTCTAAGCAGTTTATACTCTTTGATATAAAGGCTTTGTAGTTGCATGACAGTTGTTTTTATTCTTCGATATCAATCGCATCAAATTTTTCGTTTAATTTAGCTGGATTAAAGTAGAAATAGTCGGTTTCTTCATATTGTTCAAAACCTAAATTCTGATAATAGGCATATACTTTATAAAAAGACAACTCTCCATCTTTAGGTAAATTTGTCATTTCCATCTTCTTTTGTCATTCACTTTTTTCTTTATCAGGGTTAGTAGCTTCTTTTTGAAGAGGAAAGGCTTTGAGAACAACTAAATCACAACAACCCGAAAATCGCCAAATAATATCTTTGATGATTTTTTTACCGAAACCTTTCTTTCGCCATGCGGGTAGCAATTCCAGACGGTCAATAACTAATAAATTTGAACTTGAAGCACATACTTCATCTATCAAAGGTTCTCTAAAATCATCTGTTTCAAAGTCGAAAATGGTTTCTCCTAAATCCATTAAAAATTGAGAATTGTCAAATACTTCATAAGTATCCATCTGATTATTAATAACTAAACTCAATAAAACTAATGACAATCTGGCTTTCCCAATCAATTCACGATTGCGTGAGTCTTCTAACCCATCTTCGTTATTATAGATATTGACTTTGTATTCGTTGATATAACGATAGGATTCAATATCACCTAATGCTGACTTGAAACTATAATCAAGTTCGATGCAGTAATCGTTTTCCATTTTATGTTTGTTAATCGTTTATAATTATTTTTTGCTATTGAATAAGGCGTTTTCAAAGTTTTCGAGGGCTTGCGTACGATTTAATTGAGCAATTTTACCATTATTTAATATTTTTGCATCAATTTTATTAATATGAGCAACAATTTGATTTTGTATTTCTATTTTTGGAAATGGTATAAAAATTTCTTTCAAACTTGATTCAGTAATAGCAGGGTATAAAGCTCCACTCATTTTGTTTTTTAATTGTTCTATTCCATATGTGCTTAATAGGAAAAGTTTTAAAAATTCCAAATTATATGTTTCAGATGGAGTAATTACAGAAAAACCTGATGAACAAACATAACCATTATATTCATCTGTTACAATTGCAAATCTTTTAAGATAAGGTCTAGTTGTTCCAATAATTAAATCGTTTGTATAGATTATTTGTGTTGCTCTACTTGGGGCTTTTGCTATCTCAATTTTTTTTGAAGCAATGATGTTTTTAACAAAATCTATATCCCCCAATTCAACATAATTGAAAGTATTTTCTTTTTCTTTATTTTTATTCCATCCTCTATGCACAAATTTATAAACTTGACCAATTGTTATTATAGAATACTTAGAATTTTTTAGCCCTTTGTATATTTCATTATCCATCGAGAATATATCCCATCTTTGTAATTCGCTATAACTGTATATTTGGAAAAATCTGTTCTTTTCTTTTTTTTCGATTGGCAGTAATTGCAATGAATCAATAAAATAACTCTCTCTCTCTTTACTTAACTCTATTATTTCACTTTCTAATCTTTCAGCTTCTAAAACCTTATCATTATAAGCCTCAACCAACTTCATCTGCTCCTCCAAAGACGGCACAGGAATTTCAAAATTCAAAAAAAGCTGTTCATCAATTCTTTGCCTATTAGTTGTACCAGAACTTGCACGTTGACAAAGGTCATAAAATTGTTTCGTTGTTGTCAACAAAACAAAAAACTCTGGAACAAGGAGGTTTGTATTAAAGGAATACGTCAAAAAGTCTTGTGTCACAGCCGCACCTTCCAATTCTTTTGGCACAATACCAAAAGCACCATTCCGTGCATCTATTTTTGACATAATAAATTGTCCTGCTGAAACACGAAACTGATTCTTTGTACCGATATTTTTACCTATTTCTCTATCACGTTCTGTTACACCACGCCCTTGTACTCTTATCGTCACACGTTGATATATTATATCGTCTTGAATTTTGACAGTATCTTTAACACGATGAATGAGTTTGCCAATTTTTACAAATTTAAAATCATCTCGATAATCTAAACGATTGACTAAAATAGCAGAAGCACTCCAATTCAATATGGAACTGAAATTGAAGAAATTTAGACGATTATAGGTAGGGAGTGCGACAAGGCTATTGGTGTCCATAAAACATTTCAGGTTCTCCTACACTATTTGCGCGCAAGATTTTGTTGTCAATAATTGGATAGGAATACGATTCTAATTTAGTTTCCCATAGTTGATTTGTTTTTCGATATTGTTCAAATTCCTTTGCGACATCGTCTAATTCGTTGTCAATCTTAGCTCCTGTACTACTGATACCCGCTTTTGCTACTTCTACGACAGGAATTGAATAGTCAAATCGTTCTTTCACAAGGCTTCTAATATCATCTATCTTTTGTTGTTCTATTCGGCGCAGCGTTTCTTTATATTCTTTTCGAGCTGCGGTTAGGGCTTCTTTGTCTTTGTTAATACCCCTCAGTATATTTTCTTTTTCGGCAAGTTCTGTTTCGATTTTTTCTATTTCGGGCGCATATTTCTCTGTCATTTCACTTGTTGCATCTTCCAAAATCATTTTATATTGAAAGGCTTCGGAATCTGTGAATTTTTTAAAAAAGAGTAAACTCGGTTTGACAGTTGCACCCGAAGCCATAAAAACATCTTGCGGAATAGATGTAATATTCAAAATCTTAGCTTTTCCTTCAAAATACTCCCGCACTTTTTGCAAAGCCGAATTGTTCAAAACACCTTCGGGCAATACAATGCCCATACGTCCCCCTGGCTTCAAAAGATTCAAACAACGGTCAATAAACAAGACCTCTGTCAAACCCGACATTTTGCCGACTTCAAACAAATCAATAATCGGCTTTTCTTTTTTCGCCCATTCACGCAAAGGATTGACAACAAGCGTTTCGTAATAAGGATAACGCTTTTTATAAAATTCTAACTTATTGCTGTCGGGAATATCGGTTTGGCTTACTTTCAAAGACTTTTCAACCCGTGAACCAAACGGCGGATTTGTCAGAATAACATCAAAACGACCATCAAAAATACCATTGATATTTAATAAGCCATCGTGATGATGAACACCACCATGTCCATCACCGTGCATAATCATATTCATTTTAGCAGTACGCGCCATACGTGGATTGGCATCAATACCAAAAATACAATCATAAGACAAACGACGCAGACGGCTTTTCAGATTGTATAAATCTAATTCTTGATTCAGATTATTAAACAGTTCATCAACCTTTTCAATGATTTTAGATTGTTCTTTTTCCGATTTATTATAGAAATCCTCAGTGTAATAAATGTCTTTTATTTTCTCTTTTTGTTGTTCAATATCTTTTTCAATTTTTTCGCGCACATATTCAAACGATTTTATCAAAAAACCACCACTGCCACAACAAGGGTCACAAACAAATTCACCTTCTGCGGGGTCAAGTATTTCGACCATATAATTAACAATAGTTCGTGGTGTAAAAAACTGCCCTAACTCGCCACGAAAGGTTTTGCCCAAAAATTCCTCAAAAGCAATACCTTTAATATCATCGGAAGTATTAGAAAGATTGTATTTTTCTAATTCTCTAACAATATTCAAAAAACTTGTTTCTCTGATCTTAATTGAATCATTGACATCAAAGAGTTCATCGTTTTTAAATTCTTCTTTTGTCTGTTCAAAAAGATATTGATAGAAAGGTGTCGTAGATTTCCCACGTATATCTTCATCAGCTTTTTTCAATTTGTCAAACTGTTCGCCTGAAAAAACCGCTTTTTCACGGCTTTTCATACGCTCATAGCGTATTTTCATAAACAAAATCTTACTGATTTCATCAAAAGCCGCTTCAGGAGAGAGCTTATCATTATTGCGGATTATAGTATGACACTTAAACAGCAACCGACTAAACTCATCTCGCGTAAATTCTCTTGTTTTAGTCAACAACTCATGTATTTTTTTCTCATTGTTGACATCAGCAGCCTTTGGAATCTCTATGATTTCTTCCAATTTCTTAGGTATGACACCTTTGACAACCTTGAAAAATTTCGTTTCCTTCATATTCGTGGTGACAAAAAAATCAGCACCCGCCCATGACGCATAGTTATAACCTTGATAGTAATCTTCATCTCGAATTGTAATATGTGCCGCTTTACATTCAACAACAATAATGGGGCTTAGTCTTTTTTGTTTATCTTCAATGGACTTCCAAACAACAATATCTGCCAATGCTTTGCCTTGACCACGTTGAGAATTATTGACTTGTTCTTCTTCGCTCATTTGTTCAAGCGAAAAGCCGTAATAATTCACTAATTGCGCTACAAACTCCTGTCGCACCTTTTCTTCGGGTTTTAAAACAAGGTCTTTTTTGCGAATTGGTGAATAAATTTTATTTTTATCTATTTTGACTTCAAGAAGCATTTTTATTAGATTTTAATTCTCTTTTTTGGCAAAGATAGAAAACAACAGGAAAAATTAGCTCATTTTTTACTTACGGCTTCGCACTCACCCAACATTGAAAAAATACTTCCTCGAAAACTTCACACGACACGACACATACTATTCTTTTGCATCATTTATCCGAAACACCGAAATGATGCAAAAACATCTAACCTACTAAAATATATTATTTTTTATCCGCATTTCTGTCACGAATTCGCACCTTTCATATTTATAAACCAGAAAAGTACCCCCTCAGTATATTTTGTCCTTTTTTACCACTCATCTCAATTGAGAGCAGTTTTGTCATTCAGGAGGAAACTCTTTTTGTCGCTTTTCATTCAGACGGCATCTCTTTTTGTTACTTCGATAGCAACATTGAAAGGTGTTATACAGATTCCTTCTGAATGACAAAACCGCTCTCGATTGGGTACTTTAGAAATATTAAACAATCCCGAGCACTCGGGATGAACGCCAATAATTCACAAATCACGATTTTTTACATAAAATCCAGTTTTTGCAAGAAACAATTGACAATTTGAAGATAGAATGGACGATTTGAAGATAGAATTAGCAATTTGAAGATAGAATTGGTAATTTGAAGATAGGATTAGCAATTTGAAGATAGAATTAGCAATTTGAAGATAGAATTAGCAATTTGAAGATAGAATTGGTAATTTGAAGATGGAATTGGCTATTTGAAGATAGAATTGGTAATTTGAAGATGGAATTGGTAATTTGAAGATAGAATTGGTAATTTGAAGATAGAATTGGTAATTTGAAGATAAGATTGGTAATACTGAGAATGGATTGGCAATTTGAAGATAGGATGAAGGATTTGAAGATGGAAATAAAATTCTGTCTCTAAAATATGGAAAACCCTTTTGAGACACCCTCATTCAATTTCTGTCTACTATAACTGTGTGAATTTCATGCGTCACAAAAATAAATAATGTAAGTTTTTTTCTAAAATAAAAAAAAACAAATTGACTCTATTAATTCATCATTGTAGGATGAGGGCGGACATGAAAAAGGCTTTTGGCTTGTATCGTGTTTTAACAACTGCTACAATATTTTTTACCAGTCTAAAATAATATAAATATGAGTTTTATCAACTGCTCTGCTATTAAGAGCATCAAACAAGACGAGTTCAAGACTTTTGCTGACCTCGTCTATGACAACATGAACGGTAAATCCGTTTATGCACCTTTCCAAGATGCTGTGTCCGATATGCACGACAAAGCAGAAATATTCCAAGCGGTACTTATCAAATCTAAAGGCAAAGCTACCGAAGCGATAGATGCCAAAAATGTTGCCAATGCTGATTTATATCAAGCATTGGTACGTATCGCCAAAACAATGGATGCGACTTGGCAAACCGATGCACACGACAAGTTGAAATCCGATGCGGGTTTTACGCTCAACAAAACGCGTGAACGCAAGGCGGCTGTCACTTACGTTGACCCGCCCACGAATTTGAAAGTCTATAATGATGCACGTCGGTGCATTATGATTGTGGAGTGGGAAAAAGCCGCAAACGGTATCACAACGGCTTTTGAAATCCAACTCAACGATGGACCTTGGCAAAATGGTTTGTACAACGAGGGTAAAAAAATGGAATTGACTTTTCCATTTGGTTCTAAATTGGTCGTCCGTGCTAAAACGATTGGACCCAATTCTTTGAAGAGTGATTCAGTACAGTCTGATGAAGTAATGGTGTCGTGATTTTTTTGTTCTGACTTTAGTAACATGTAAATAATAACTTGGTCGAGTGGCACAGGTATAGTAGACGGAAAATTGGATGTTTTTTATTTTTTTTTGCAAAAAAAAGCAAAAACATCCAATTTTCCGTCTACTATACCTTATTCCCTACCACAAATTTGACCACTTTATTATTTTCTCGTTACTTAGTAAAATGAAAAGCCGATGTTTCAATGTGAAGCATCGGCTTTTTTATACGTTCCTAAGGTAATATCAGTTTCTATCTTGCTTATCGTGTTTTTGTTTTGCAATCCGCTTACTGGCTTTATCTTGTTTTTTATCCAATTTAGCTTTTTCAGCAGGTGTCACAACGCCATCAGATTTCGCTTTGGCTTCTGTGCGTTTGATGTGTCTTTGGTTTTTGACCAACCGTTTGGTTTCTGCTTTGTTCAATTCACCACTTTTCACGCCGTCTTTGATGCGTTCTTTTTGAATGTCTTCGCGTTTGTCAACGACAGGTGTTGATTGTGCATTAGAGGCGATGGTGAAACCGCAAACGAAGAGTGCTGCTACAAGAATCTTTTTCATATTTTTTGTTTTTAAAAATTAGATAAATATAAGGTTTATACTGAGGGGGGCGTTTTGCTTCTCATTTGAAGCGATGTAGTGATAGACTTGAAGGCATTTATTTAGTTTAATCTGACAATTGTGGTTTAGGATTTCTTTAACAAAACACCCATTTATGCCTTTAAATTTAACATTTTTTAACGAAAAATGCAAATTGAACCTATTTTTCAAACACAACCACATCTTCAAACTCTTCCGTCATTTTCAACAATTGAATGTGTTCATCATATTCCGCATTGAACATAAAAGGCTTGCCCTCAACGACATATTTATAAACTTGAAAATCGGTTTCAGGCGTTGGCACTGTCAGAATGTCGTCGTGTTCAATCCATTCCAATGTGCCTTCGGGGCAGGGTGGAGGCGGCACTTTTGGAATATCCGCCAAATAGATAAAAACCGTCCAATTGTATTTTGCAGGCGATGACTCAACTAAAATGCCACAGAACTTAGGATTGTCAATCGTGAAACCTGTTTCTTCAAACGTCTCCCGCACCGCCGCTTTTATTGGACTTTCATGCGGCTCAACTTTTCCACCTACAGGCACATGATGCCCGATAAAAGGCTCTTTGTTGCGTTTTAGTAACAAATAAGACGTGCCATTCCGCAAAATGACCATCGAAGCGTTGGTTTTATAGCCAAATTCCATAAAGTATGAATGATGAAATATGAATGATGAATTATGAATAAGAGGCGAATTTAAGAAATTGCACACATCCTGATTCATATTTCATCATTCATATTTCATCATTCATATTTACTTAACTAACTTTGCGGCATGAACGAAAAAATCATCATCCTCGATTTTGGCTCGCAATACACTCAGTTGATTGCCCGCCGTGTCCGCGAATTGAATGTCTATTCTGAAATCATTCCGTACAACAAATTACCCGATACTCTTGACCCCTCAGTAAAAGCGGTCATTTTGAGTGGTAGCCCCTTCTCCGTCCGTGACGCGAATGCGTTGACGATGGATTTAGATAAAATTATGGGCAAAATCCCTGTTTTAGGCGTTTGTTATGGCGCACAAATGATTGCCAAACATTACGGCGGTTTGGTCGAAAAATCGGGCAAACGGGAATATGGCAAACAAGCCATCAGCACCATTTTGAAAGAAGACGCTTTTTTTGAAGGTATAAAAACAGGTTCACAAGTCTGGATGTCGCATTCCGATTCGATTACAAAGCTGCCAGAAGGTTTTGAGTTGTTGGCAAATTCAGAAGGTGGTGTGACGGCAGCCTATAAAAAAACGGCTGTTGAAGGCGAAGCACCTGTTTATTGTATTCAATTTCACCCAGAAGTCACGCATAGTTTAGACGGTCTTCAATTGCTCAAAAACTTCATTCTCGGCATTGCAGGTTGCGTAGGCGATTGGACACCAGCGCATTTTGTAGAAGAAACAGTAGCAGATTTGCAGAAAAAAGTAGGTGATGAACACGTTTTACTCGCATTGTCAGGTGGTGTGGATTCAAGCGTTGCTGCCTTGTTATTGCACAAAGCCATTGGAAAAAACTTGTATTGCTTCTTTATTGACAATGGTTTGCTCCGCAAAAACGAATATGAAGAGGTTTTAGAATCCTACAAAGGCATGGGTTTGAACGTCGCTGGCGTTGATGCAAAGCAAAAATTCTACGATGCACTGAGGGGTCTATCTGACCCTGAAGCAAAACGTAAAGCTATTGGCGGCATGTTCATCGAAGTTTTTGAAATTGAAGCTAAGTTGTTTCCAGATATAAAATGGTTGGCACAAGGCACGATTTATCCTGATGTCATTGAGTCTATCAGTGTTCATGGCCCTTCGGTAACGATAAAATCGCACCACAACGTAGGCGGTTTACCCGCAAAAATGGGTTTGAAAATCGTTGAACCATTGCGCTTTTTGTTCAAAGACGAAGTGCGTCGCGTTGGACGTGAATTGGGTTTGGCGGAGAATATTTTGATGCGCCATCCTTTCCCTGGACCGGGTTTAGGCATTCGCATTTTGGGTGACATTACACCTGAAAAAGTAGCAATGTTGCAAGAAGCGGACGCTATTTATATCAATGGCTTGAAAAAATGGGGACTTTACAGCGAAGTTTGGCAAGCAGGCACTATCCTTTTACCTGTCCAATCGGTGGGCGTTATGGGCGACGAAAGGACTTATGAAAAGACGATTGCGTTGCGTGCAGTGAGTTCTACGGACGGTATGACAGCCGAATGGTCGCATTTGCCACACGCCTTTTTAGCAGAAATTTCGACGGATATTATTAACAATGTTAGAGGCATCAACCGCGTTGTTTATGATATTTCAACAAAACCACCGGCTACTATCGAATGGGAGTAAATAAGAAAAAAACGGTTTGTTCGGAAAGTTTTGTTAGGAAAAACTTTAAAATGTGTAAAAAAATATAGAAGTTTGACTCAATTTCAAACGAATCTTAGATTCATTCAATCTTTTTCAACTATGAAACAACCTAAAAATATGAGGAACGTACTCACAGGCCTTTTACTTTTAGTTGCGATGTCGCTCACAACGACTTCCTGCGACCTTTTTAAGAAAGCAGATACAACCAGACTGCCTTCGAAAAAGCCAGATCAAACGAATGGTCAAGGTCAGACAAATCCAAATTCAACAGTTTTGGTGGACACTATCCGTTGGAAAACTGACCCAATAGCTAAGCCGCCCATTACATCAACAACGCCCCCAAGTGGTGGTGTCATAAGCGGCAATACTCCGGGGGCAGGTGGTGTTGTATCTGACCCGAAATCAACAGGTAATCTCAAAAATAGCTATGAGTTAGCCATGATTTTACCATTTTTCACGGCCCAATATGTAGAAGGGCGTGAAAGTCCTTCTAAAGCGCAATTTGCTCTGGACTTTTATGCGGGTGCAAAAATCGCCTTAGATTCTCTTTCAACTCAAGCTTTCAACCTAAAAGTAACGGTTCTGGACTCTCGGGGAGACTTCAATAACCTCATATCACGCTATGAAGTGAGCCGTGCAGATGTACTTTTAGGACCTGTTGAAAAGGAAAATGTACCTACTACGATGGAATTTGCCAATCGTATGAAAAAGATTTACGTTTCGCCTTATTTTCCGACAGGAGACGTTAATGGTGCAAATCCATATTTCGTTCAAGTTAAACCCAGTTTGAAAACGCACTGCGATAATATTGTTAAGCATTTACGTAACCGCTACAAAACAGAGCAAGTCGTTTTGGTTGGGCGTAGAACGGATTCTGAAACCTCACGTTTCAAACTCTTTCAAGATGCCAACTCCGCCCTCAATCAATCACTTTATGGCGGTCGTTTTGACGAATGGTCAATAGAAAATGAATCCAATTTTACAATTGAACCCTATTTACGCGCATCGGGTCAAACCGTTTTTGTTGTACCGTCTTGGGATGAGCCATTTGTCGCTGCATTTTTGCAGAAATTAGCCGCTTCTCCACGCCGAGGTAGCGTTGCTGTTTATGGAATGCCGCAGTGGATGGATTTTAACGGCTCTCTGTCAAGCTTATATCAAACATTGGACGTTAGAATTACCAGTTCGACCTTTATCGAAGGAAATAACCCAGATGTTGGCTATTTCCGTTCAAAGTTTTTCAGCAAATTCAATAAGATGCCTAACTCTGATTCATTTTTAGGTTATGATTGTATGCTTTATACTGGAAAAATGTTGCAAAGATATGGCACAGCATTTCCATATTACATGCAAAATGAACCTGTGAAACTCCTGCATACGAGATTCAATTTTTCTCCCATTTTCAGGACGGTTGTCAATGACAACGACCCGCAAGGCAATATTTCGAAATATGAAAATCAATACGTTAATATATTGCGATACCAAAGCGGATCTTTCCGTTTAGACGATTAATTTTTCCAAAATGATTCACTACTTTAATTACCTCTAAATGAAGCACAATAGTTTTACTAAAAAACGATAAGCTACATTTAGGGGTATTTTTTCACCAATTTTTATCAAATATGTATGAAAACAATCATTATTGACGATGAACAACTTTCTTGTGATGTCCTCGTAAATCTGATTAAGGCTTTTTGCCCGACAATAGAAATAGTTGAGGTTTGTACTAATGCCCATGACGGAATCAATGCGATCAAAAAATTAAAACCCGAATTGGTTTTTTTAGATGTTGATTTGCAAACCATGACGGGGTTTGAATTACTCGATAAATTGGGTTTTCCAAATATTCCTTTTGATGTCATCTTTTGTACAGCCCATAACCATTATGCTGTGCAAGCATTTAAGTACAGTGCGGTTGACTTTTTGCTGAAACCTATTCCGCATAAAGACTTGACAGCATCTGTTATGAAAGCGCAACAGCGGGTTTTTGATAAACACAGAATCGTTCAATATGAGATTTTAAAAGAAAATTTAATTTCTAATACCAATCCTCGCCTTGTTTTACCTACGTTTGAAGGTATATACATCGTTCACGTTAACGAAATCATCAGAATGAGTTCTGTAAAAGAAAAGACATCGACGGACATTTTTCTAACAGAAGATAGGCATATTTCAGTTGGTAAAAACCTCGGCGAATTTGATGATCTAAAACCTTTCATCCGCGTACACAGGTCAGATTCTGTTAACCCGAATCATATTGTCCGTTATCAAAAAGGCGGTGTACTCGTGTTGACAGACGGTTTTGAGATTGAAGTTGCCGCCTCAAAACGCGAAGTGGTGACCCATTGGCTGAACAATGTTAAATCGTCTTTAAATTTTTAACTAAAAAGTTAAATTTTATGGTTAAATGTTTCGTCGTTTCAAAACGACTGAATACTTTTGTGCCATTATTAATTTTTTAGTCAAACTTTTAGTCAAATGGCTGTACCTTTAGATTTATCTACGGAACAAAAAATCCTTGAAGCTGCAAAAAAAATCTTTATCCAAAAAGGATTAGACGGTACGCGCCTTGAAGAAATCGCAACAGAGGCAGGTATCAACAAAGCCCTTCTACATTATTATTTCCGTTCAAAAGAAAACCTTTTTGAAACGATTTTTGACCAAATGATCGCTAAAATCGTCCCTGATTTTACCGCTATTGTCGAATCCACCAAAACCATCGAAGAAAAAATCGAGCATTTTGTGCATCGTTATATTGATTTTGTGAGTGAAAACCCACAATTACCTGTTTTTATGATAACGGAAGTGAATAGAAATCCAGAACGGATGAAAGACATTTTGGGGCATACCCAAAACTTTGCAAAAATGCAGCAATTCGCTTTCCAAATGATTACCGAGATGCAAGTCGGGCGCATTAAATCGTTCAATCCGCTCCATTTAATCCTCAATATTATTTCGCTTTGCGTTTTTCCTTTTATTGCTAAGCCAGTTATTCAAGCTGTTTTACAAATCAAAGATGATGATTTGTCTATTATCTTGCAACAGCGAAAAGAGCAAGTCAGCGGCTTTTTGCGGGAAGCACTGCGTCCATAATTGTAAATTTGTAATTTTGACTATTTAGTTAAATCTGTTAGTAGAAAATATTATCTAATGAAAAAGATACTTCTTTTTTTTATCCTTCTTTCTAATGCCGCTTTTGGGCAAAACATCGAGCGTATTTCTCTCGATGAATGTTACCGTTTAGCACAAGACAATTTCCCAATGGTTCGGCAACGTGGCTTAATTCGAGAAGTTAATGCCTTGAATGTCAATAGTTTAAAAAATAACTATTTGCCTCAAATTGAACTCAATGCACAGGCGACCTATCAATCGGACGTGACTTCTTTTCCTGTTAATTTGCCAGGCGTTGAAATCACCCCCCTCAGTAAAGATCAGTATAAAGCGACGCTTGACGTTAAACAAATATTATGGGACGGCGGTGTCATAAAAATGCAAGAAAAAGTATTGAATACGACGACTGAAGTGGACATGCAAAAAGTCGAAGTTGAAATTGCTAAGTTAAAAGAACGTGTTAATCAGCTCTATTTCAATGTTTTACAATTAGACGAAAATGAGAAATTGATTGATTTACTGAAGTCTGACCTTTCTGCACGCATTCAAAAAATGGAAGGAGCTGTTGCCAACGGCGTGGCTTTGAAAATGAGTTTACAAACCCTCCAAGCAGAGGATTTGAAGGCTGATCAACGTATTATAGAGTTGAAATCTGCACGCTCCGCTGCTATTCAGATGCTCAATCTGTTGATAGACAAAGAGTTAGATGATAAAACGATTTTTGAAAAACCAACCCCTCCGTACGAAAGCCTCGTAGGTGTACAAATCAATCGTCCTGAACTAACGCTTTTTGATTTGCAAAAAAAACAAATTGACCAAACAGTCAAAGTGGCTTCTTTGAAAAACTACCCGCGTTTGTTTGCTTTTGCGACAGGCGGTTATGGTCGTCCAGGTTTAAATTTTTTGAAAAATGATTTTGTTTTCTATGGTATTGGAGGCGTTACTTTTAAATGGAATTTAGCTGATTTGTATTCAAAAACCTTAAAAAATGATTTGCAGGTTATGAAAAACAACACACAAATCATTGATATTCAAAAAGATATATTTCTATTGAATACAAATGTCGTAGTCAAACAACAATCTTCTGAATTGTCGAAGTTTGAAAAATTAATAGAAAAAGACCGGCAGATACTCAGTCTTAGAGAAAAAATAAAAGAAACGGCTTCTGCACAATTAGAGAACGGTGTGATGACGGCAAATGACTACCTCATCGAATTAAATGCGGAAAGTCAAGCACGTCAAAACTTGGTTTTACATGAACTACAATTGCTTAACACTCAAATTAATTTGAAAACAACTTTAGGTAAATAATCAACAATTTTTATTTATTGTTTTATATAAAAGTTTGAAAATCATATAATTATGAAAAAGAATATTTTCGATTCAAAAATACTGAGGGGGTGTTTTCTACTCCTTTCCGTTGCGGCATGTAAGGACACAACTCAAAAGTTTGATGCCTCAGGTACTTTTGAAGCGACTGAAATCATCGTTTCTGCCGAGTCAACGGGTAAAATTTTAACACTCGATATCAAAGAAGGCGATTCTGTTTCGAAAGGTAAAATCGTAGGCACGATTGACCCCCTCAGTATTGAACTTCAGAAAGAGCAAATTGCAGCGAGTATGACCGCTTTAACTGAAAAGTCAAATGATGCAGCACCACAAATTTCAGTTTACAAGGAACAAATTGAAGTGCAACGCAATCAAATTGACGTACAGAAACAACAATTATTGGTTTTGCAAAAAGAGCAAAAACGAATTGAAAATCTTGTCAAAGCCGAAGCCGCAACACCCAAACAGCTTGATGATATTAATGGTCAAATTCAGATTTTGAAAAAACAGATTGAAGCATCTGAATCGTCAATAAAAGTCTTTGAACGACAAATTTCCGCACAAACAGCTGTTGTAGGCAATCAAAATCGAGGCATTATGAGTGAAAAACTCCCTCTCGAAAAACGTATGAAACAACTGGATGAACAGCTGAATCGTGCTAAAATTACAAATCCGATTGATGGCATTATCTTGTCTAAATATGCTGAATCTGGTGAGATAACCGCTGTCGGAAAAGCCATTTATAAAATTGCAGATATGTCAGAAATGACCCTTCGTGCTTACATAACAGGTGATCAATTGGGACAAATAAAAATTAACCAAAAAGTCAAAGTTATGATTGACGAAGGCAAGGATAAATACCGCGAATTGCAAGGCAATATCTTTTGGGTGTCTGACAAAGCCGAGTTTACACCTAAAACTGTTCAGACAAAAGATGAACGTGCCAATCTTGTTTATGCTGTCAAAATCAAGGTTAAAAATGATGGTACTTTGAAAATCGGTATGTACGGAGAAGTCCTTTTTAATTAGTTAATCGTTAACGAAAATGAAGCCTGTTGTTGTTAAAAATATAGTTAGAACCTATGACAAAGGAAAGGTAAAAGCCTTGAATGACATCAGTTTTGAAGTCGAACAAGGAGAGCTGTTTGGTCTGATTGGTCCAGACGGAGCGGGCAAAACGTCGCTTTTTCGGATTTTGACTACTTTGTTAATGCCAGATAGTGGCACTGCCGAAGTAGGTGGTTTTGATGTGGTTAAAGATTACAAAGAAATACGAAAAAGTGTGGGTTATATGCCTGGACGTTTTTCGCTGTATCAAGACCTTACTGTTGAAGAAAACTTGTCCTTTTTTGCGACCATTTTCAATACAACGATTGAAGAAAATTATGAATTAATAAGGGATATTTATGTCCAAATTGAGCCTTTTAAAACCCGTAGAGCGGGTAAATTGTCAGGCGGAATGAAGCAGAAATTGGCGCTCTGTTGTGCTTTAATTCACAGACCAAACGTTCTTTTTTTGGATGAACCGACGACAGGTGTAGATGCTGTTAGTCGCAAGGAATTTTGGGAAATGCTTAAAAGACTTAAAGAAAAGGACATTACTATCATTGTTTCGACACCTTATATGGATGAAGCGAGTTTGTGTGACCGTGTCGCTTTGATGCAAAATGGTCATATATTGGACATGGATACCCCCCTCAGTATTATTCAAAATTTTGACCGTCCTTTATGGTCAGTGCGTTCTTCAAATATGTTTTCATTGTTGAATGATTTAAGGCTTTACGAAAACACAGAATCCTGTTTTGCTTTCGGTGATGCCCATCATCTGACATTGAAAAATACTGTTTTGGAAGAGACGGATATTAAGCGATTTTTACATAAAAAAGGACATGATAATATTGATGTAGCACAGATAGAGCCGACAATTGAGGATTGTTTTATGGCGTTGATGAAAAATTAAATATTTACTTTATTTAACTAAAAAGTTAAATATAAAATAATTACAAAGTGACTTCTGAAATTGTCATAAAGACTGATAAGCTAACGAAACGTTTTGGCGATTTCGTAGCGACCAACGCCGTCACTTTTGAAGTCTATAAAGGTGAAGTTTTCGGCTTTCTCGGTGCGAACGGGGCGGGCAAAACGACGGCGATGCGTATGCTTTGTGGTTTAAGTATTCCGTCGAGTGGTAAAGCGACTGTTGCTGGTTTTGATGTCTATACTCAGACCGAGGACATCAAGCGGAATATCGGTTATATGAGTCAAAAATTTAGCTTATATGATGACTTGACGGTGCGTGAAAATATTCGTTTTTATGGCGGGGTATATGGTTTAGGTCGGGTAGAATTGAAGGAAAAAATAGATTATTTGCTTCATCACCTCAAATTAGAGGACCTGGCGAAGACAAAAGTGAAATCGTTGCCGTTGGGTTGGAAGCAGAAATTAGCGTTTTCAATTGCCATCATACATGAGCCTAAAATTGTATTTTTAGATGAACCAACAGGTGGCGTTGACCCTGTGACTCGCCGACAATTTTGGGAAATGATTTACGAAGCGGCTGAACGTGGGACGACTGTTTTTGTCACGACGCATTATATGGACGAAGCAGAATATTGCCATCGTGTTTCGATTATGGTGGATGGTGTGATAAAGGCGTTAGATACGCCAGCGGGCTTGAAAAAGGCCTACGGTGTTGACTCGATGGACGAAGTATTTTTGAAATTGGCGAGAGATGCCAAACGTTCTGAATAATTGAGCTTTTGTTGCTTTTAACTAAAAAGACAATTAGATAAATCAGTACTCAATGACGATAAAGTTATATAAATTATGATACAATTTTTCTCTCTCGTTAAAAAAGAATTTTATCACATCCTACGTGATACGCGTTCGATGTTTGTGCTGTTTGGAATGCCAATAGCACAGATTCTGATATTTGGTTTTGCCCTGTCAAACGAGGTGAAAGATACACGAATTGCGATTCTTGATAATTCAAAAGACATTGATACCGAAGGTATTATTCATAAAATAGAAGCGAGCCGTTATTTTGATGTCGAACGGAATTTGATGACGCTTTCAGATATAGAAGCGGCTTTTAAATCTGGAAAAATCAAGTTAGCCGTTATTTTTCAACCCAATTTTAGAGACAATTTGCATCATGTCGGCAAAGGTCAAATACAACTCATTGCGGATGCGAGTGACCCAAACACCGCAACGACGGTGGTGAATTATGCTTCGGCTATCATTGGTGACTACCAAAGGCAGATTAATGAAACGGTCAAGCTACCCCTCAGTATCGGCGTCGAAACGCGCATGATGTACAATCCCCAGCTCAAAGGCGAATACAATTTTGTGCCTGGCGTGATGGCGATGATTTTGATGCTGATTTCAGCGATGATGACTTCGGTGGCGATTGTTCGGGAAAAAGAAATGGGAACAATGGAAATCCTTTTGGTCTCGCCGATGAAGCCGCTGTGGTTGGTTATTTCGAAAATGATACCTTATCTGACACTTTCAATCATTAATTTCGCTGTTATTGTCTTGTTGAGTATCTATGTGTTGGGTGTACCCGTTCGTGGAAGCATGTTTCTACTGTTCATGGTGAGCGTGTTGTATATCATTTGTTCATTGGCTTTGGGTTTGATGATTTCGTCGGTGACGGAGTCGCAACAAGTGGCTTTATTGATTTCACTGATGGGTTTGATGATGCCGACAATTTTGTTCAGTGGTTTTATGTTTCCGATTGAAAATTTGCCGCTGCCCATGCAAATAATTTCAAATGTCGTACCCGCCAAATGGTATTTTATCATCGTCAAAAATGTGATGATAAAGGGTTTAGATCTACATTCTATCATAAGAGAAGTCAGTATTTTAGTCGGAATGACCTTGTTTTTATTGGCTGTTAGTTTGAGAATGTTTAAAGTACGTTTAGAATGATGAATGATAAACTATGAATGATGAATAGCAACCCCCTCAGTATAGAAAGTCCCTATTCATAGTTTATCATTCATAATTCATAATTCATAATTAAATAATCCGCTTTAACCCAATTTGAATGCCGAGTCGGACAATAGGTATTATTTTATCGCCATTCAAAGGAATGAGCAAGCCTGTAGCGGCAAAGGCATTCCAAACATAACGGTCAAGCAATTTGCCTTGCCAACCGATTTTGAGGTCAGTCAATGCCTCGCCGAAAATGTTGAGTTGAGGTCTGCCATTGGGCAAAATACCATAAGTTCTGCCTTGACCTGCGACGATACCGATACCACTGCCGATATAAAAACGGCGTAAAACACCTGTTGGATAGTAGCGAAAATCGGGATGAATGGCAAAACGGACTTGATATGACCCGCGTGTATCGGGCGGCAAAGCCAGTTCAATAGGAGTCATCATGACATCAAAATTGGCTGTCCACGATAGATGTTTACTGACGGCGGCTTCGCAATTAATTGAAATATTGCCACCTGTGGGTCTAATGCCAAAAAGTTGCTGTCCACCAACGCCGACTCGGAAAACCATCAAGTGTTCTGGCGTGTTTTTAATGACTTTTTGCGCTTTTACTGAGGGGGGGCTTGAAAAGGATATGAGCAAGAAACTCAAGACAAATGTTAAATTAAGCGGTGTAAAACGGTTTTTATTCATGCTTTGACGATGTTAATATTTCGTATAAAAAGTTGATTTTAGATAGATAAAAAATATAACGTCTGTTAACAGTTTTATGTGGCAGATAAAAAAAATTTAACAATGCGGACGCTTGGATTTTTATTACAAAAGGAATTTATACAGATTTTCCGCGACCCTGCCATCTTGCGGATTATCTTTATGATGCCCATTATGCAGCTTATCATACTACCGTTTGCGGCTGATTATGAAGTCAAAAATATCAATTTGAGTGTGGTTGACAACGATCATTCGACTTATTCACATCGTTTGATAGATAAAATGACGGCTTCAGGTTACTTTCGTTTGACGGATTATTCTAATTCCTATGCGCAAGCTATAAAAACGATTGAACATGAGAAATCGGACTTAATTTTAGTCATTCCCAATAATTTTGAACGTGATTTGGTACGCGAAAATAACGCAAAGGTTCAGTTGGCTGTTGATGCCGTGAATGGTGTCAAAGGCGGCTTGGCTGGGGCTTATGCCGCAAATATTATCAGAGAAGTCAATGCCGATATTCGGCTTGACTGGATTACTCCGCAAAAAATCAACCCCTCAGTATCGAGCATAGAAATTACCTCTGCCTACTGGTACAATCCACACATGGACTATAAATTGTTTATGGTACCAGGTATTCTAGTCATTTTGGTGACGATGGTGGGCGCGTTTTTATCTGCATTGAATATTGTTAGAGAGAAAGAAATTGGTACCATCGAGCAGCTAAACGTTACACCGATAGCCAAATGGCAATTTTTATTAGGCAAATTAATTCCGTTTTGGGTCTTAGGCCTTTTGGTCTTGTGCATCGGTTTGTTGATGGCTCGGCTGATATTTGGCATTGCGCCTTTGGGTTCTATCTTTTTGATTTTGGCTTATGCGGCGGTCTATTTATTGGCTTTTTTAGGATGGGGTTTGCTCATTTCGACGTTTGTGGATACCCAACAACAAGCGATGTTTGTATCCTTTTTCTTTATGATGATTTTCATTATGCTTGGCGGACTTTACACCAATATTGATTCTATGCCGCATTGGGCAAAAGTCGTATCGCAGTTCAATCCCGCAACTTATTTTATTGAGGTCATACGCATGATTGTCTTAAAAGGCAGTGGTTTTCATGATATAAAAGAGCAATTTATCAAAATGGTAGGTTTTGCGGTATTTTTTAACGCTTATGCGGTTTGGAATTACCGGAAACGAAGTTAAAAGGCCGGTATTATTTCAAACCTTTGGCGCAGTTTTTAAAAGAAACGCAACATTTTTTTCTCATTTTATCCATGCGTTTGAAAAATAATTTTAAATTTGTAAAATTACAGTTTGAATACTTTTCTTCACAAACTAAAATCTGTCTATCATGCGCGCTATTTCAATCAAAATGGGTCTTTTGATGTTGGCAGGATTTGTATCGTTTTTCTTGCTGATGTACGTCTTGGGGTTAGGTCATCGCATCGAACTTCGAGTATTTAACGGTATCATTCATTTCTACTTCCTGAATCGAGCCATTCGAGCTTATTATGAACTTCATCCCGAAAAAATCGGCAATTATATGTCAGGTTTAGCTCAAGGGATGAGTGTTTCGGTCATTGGTGTTGTCGGGTTCACCTTATTTATGACCATTTTTCTATCGTTCAGTCCCACATTAATGGCTACCATCCGTCAAAACTCTCAAATGGGCGCATATCTATATCCCTTTACTGCCAGCCTTTTTATTTTGGCAGAGGGACTTGTCATCAGCCTCATTGGTTCTTATATTTTGACTCGGGTAATGGGTTTATCGCCTAATAAGGGCTGATTTTTGGCTTTGGTCAAAATCTTAAATATGAAGAAGTCAGATTTAATAACGCAGTATTTGTCTTACGCGCAAGACAAATACTGAGGGGGTGCTTTTTGCACCTTTTTTTTTGCGCTTTGCCGATATTTTCATCTGTGAAATAGACCAGTGATTAAACAATCCAAAACAAGAAGTATATTGAGGGCTTCTTTTTCAACTAAACAATTTAATCAAACTTTAATTTTTAACAATTATGAAAAATTTACACTTGAAAAGTGTCTTGGTCGTACTTCTTTTCTTGCAGCTTTCAACTGCCATTTTTGCCCAACAATTCAAAGTCTTGTTGTTTACAAAAACAGATGGTTTTCACCACGAATCTATCAATGAAGGTGTGGCAGCTATCAAACAATTAGCTGTGCGCAATACTTTTTCAGTTGATTGGCAAGAAGATGCCAAATTGATAAATGACAAAAACTTGGAGAAATATCAAGCGGTTATTTTTTTGAACACGACGGGTAATATCCTCAACGAAGAACAACAAGCCGCTTTTGAAAAATTCATCAAATCGG
>JAYVFS010000236.1:0-9146 GCA_043772905.1 Saprospiraceae bacterium
CCAATTTGCCAATCATCACGGTCAATCATGCAGCCAAAAATATCGGCAAATGACTCATTCAAGGCACCTGGTTCGTTTTGATACTTCAAATTAGCGGTATTTTGAATAACACCATGCGATATTTCATGTCCCGCCACATCAAGTCCACGTGCCAAAGGCAAAAAGGCTGATGACCCATTGCCATAAAACATAGCTTCTCCGTTCCAATAAGCATTGTCCATAGATTGACCACCATCGGTTACGTTGATAAAACTCGTAATTGTGCCGCCTTTTCCGTTGATAGAATTGCGGTTGAAAGTTGTCCGATAATAATCATAAGCCTTTCCTCCATTGTAGTGACTTGAAACGGCTTTCGGATTGTTCCAAGCATTGTTCGTTGAGTTGACGTAATAATAAGGTCCATCATCTGTATTGTTGTAATCATACGTTATTATAGCACCTATGGCCTTATTGGGCATTTGCGAAGAAGCCGCATTAAACATTGAACGCGATGCATCAAGCATATAATATTTTGTACCAACTTGGTAGGTGTTGATTGTGCGTGATACATTCATCAAGTCCACCGCCGTTGCCGTAAAAGCACCGTCTAAGACAGTTGTGCTTGCCGTTTCGATTTTAGTCCCCCCCTCAGTATTTAAAGCATTTTTCAGGAAAGTTGGCTCCGATTCTTTCGTTTCACCTAACCCATGAATATGCCCTGAAATCGTGCAAGAGCTGTGGTAAGAGTCCAAAATTGCTCCATTTCCCGCATCTACAAAATACTCGTAGCGGTGCAACACATTGGGATATGCCACGACGTGCCAAGCCAAACGTTCTGTATTGCGTTTGTCGTTTTTATAAAAAATAACCAATTCGCTGCGCAATTGTTCGCCGCCAATTTGCTCTTTTGCGTCAACAGGTAATGTTTTAAACCCTGTTTTTTTCTCCAAATCAGCACGAACAAGCGTCTCTGCTGCCGCATTAAAAATGGTTGGTTCAAGCGTTTTAACTGAGGGGGTCGGGAAATAGACACCGTTGAACATTGTTATTTGACCATTTTTTTCATGGACAATAATTTCGCTGCCCCAAACAGGCACTTTACCCGAAACTTGCTGCATACGGATATGCGTTTGCCCAATATCATCGGTTTCAATAGATTTTACAACAAATTCTTCTGTCGGTTTTTTGATTTGAATGGCTTTTGAAAGCGCATCCAAGTACTGAAAAGTCCGTTCTTCAATCGTTTTTAAGGTCGGATACTGAGGGGTCGATAAAGTGCCTTCAATCATCGTTGGCAAACCCATATCAGACGTTTTAACCTCCAAGCCGCTTGGCAACAGAGCTGACCGCTTTTGCAAATAAGGAATAGATTTAATAGTAGAATTGCCGACAAGTGGCTGTGTCGCTATGGGAACACCCGTTGCAGGAATGTCAAGTTGTTGTGGGAAGCCATGTGGAACGGCTTGTATGTCTTTGTTTTTAAACGGTTTTTGAGACCAGCCCATGACCGTGAAAGCTAAAATCGGCAGTAGTAAAAATAATCGTTTCATTGTTTTAAGTTTTTGATTATCAATAAGTTAAAAATAATTCGCTTTAAGTATCAATATTTTTCTTCTTTATGTTTTTCTTTTTTTTTGGGTAACTCTGCACTTAATTTCATGTAATAGTCTTCTATCGTCTTAGGCGCATGAACATCATTGCCACTGCCATCCCAAACGATTTTATTATCCTTTTTGCCTTCTCTTTTGAGGATAACATAATGATAAATATTGCCAGGCCTATCGTAAAGCCAAGTGTGCAAACGCATGGAATCAACGGCTGCAAAGTAAGTCACCGCCTTCTTTTTGCCTATTTTTTTGACAATGCGTTGGGTGGCAGAATCTTTTTCAATCCTAACAATATACCCGTTTTCAAGCAAAGCATATTCATGCACCATACCCGTAAAGCCCCCGCCATGACCAAAAACGATTTGGGTGGCAGGCATTTTGTCAGTCGCTATTTTTTTTGTACAACTGAAAAGGCCTAAAAACAGTAAAATAATAATGGGAAAAGACACTCGGAGACTTGGAACGTTGTTGGAAAAAGTCTTTTTGGAGAAAGAGCCGTTGGTGAAGTTGAGTTTCATAATTAATGTTTAAAAAAATTTAAGAATGCTTAGAATACGCTATCAAAAGTACAAAATGGAATCCATTCTACTTTGTTTTGAAGTAATAAGACGTAAAAAATGACAAAAGAAACGCGTTGAGGGCAGTTGGTGGGATAAAATGGTGCTTTTTACTGAGGGGGGTCAAAAATATATGTCATCATAAGTCATTGGTATTCATTTATTTTCAGTGCAGAAACAACTCTTGCTCATTTCACGCCGCCGGGTATTTGGTCAACCCAAACTTCCATTTTGAGTTTAATGATGCTTGGATAGCCATTCGTGGTGACCGTAATAGTGGGTTTTTGAGGGCCCACTTTATTTCTTGCAGTATATTTTACCAGTATTTTACCTTTGCCGCCCGGGGGGATAGGCTTCATGGGTGGCGTCGGAATAGTACAACCGCAAGAACCTTTTGCATTGATGATAACAAGGTCACGCTTGCCAGTATTTGTAAAGTCAAAACTTTTTTCGAGCACGGCATCTTCTTTAATGGTGCCCAACTCAAGGATTAACGTGTCGAATTGTATTTTTGCAGTATGAGAAACGGCTGATTTTTTAGAAGCAGTCGAACGGGATTTTGACGTAATCTTAGCTTTAGGTCCTTTCGTTTGAGCGACTCCCTCAGTAGGTAAAAAGAAGACGGCGAGGAAATAGCAATAAAAACATGTAAAGGTTCTCATTGAAAAAGTGTTTTATATGAATAATTGTGCAAATATAACTTTGTTCATTAATTGAAACAATTTATTATGATAAAATCATTGTAACTTATTAATAATCAATACTTAATAATTTTGTATAAACTTAAAAACTTTCGAAATCAACGTTTCCACTTTCTAAGATAATTCCTTTTTTTTGCTGAAAGTATATAACTTTGAGACTAATTTCATTAAATAAAGTCACTAATAATTATATAATGAATTGCTAAATGTAAAAATTGAGTATTGATTTATTCTCTTACAATTTTAAAGATATGCCTACACCAAACCAAAGCCTATTTGCCGAATTTCCACCCGTTACCAAAGCGGAATGGTTCGCTAAAATTGAAAAAGACCTCAAAGGTCGCCCTTTGTCTGACCTAAATTGGGCGCAAATCCCCCCCCTCAGTATAAATCCATTTATTCATGCAGATGATTTTACAGAACAACCCGCACCGATTCTCGACAATCGTTCTGCCAACACTTGGGCGATTAGCGAAGACATAGATGTAACCGATTTCGCAGCTGCTAATAAACAAACACTTGCTGCTTTGATGGCAGGAATTAATGCGCCACGCTTCGTTTTCGATACATATCCAACAGAAAATCAACTGACTCAATTGTTAGAAAATGTCGAATTAGACTATATTTCTACGCATTTTCAAGCAAAAACAGACAATCGCTCACCGCTTCCTTTTTTAAAAAGTTTTAAAAATATCGCAGGTGAAAAAGCGGCTGAACTGAAAGGGGCTGTTCATTACGACCCTTTTGCAAATGGTGGAAATAATGTAGCAGAAACAACAGCATTGATAAATTGGGCTGCTGAAAATTTGCCAAATTTTATAGTTATAACAGTCAATGTTGAACGTTTTTATAAAAATACTGAGGGGGTCGTTTCTGAATTATCAAATGCTTTATTAGCTGGCGAAAACTATTTGAAACTATTGACAGACAATGGTTTAACTCTTGACACCCTTCAAAACCGCATCGCTTTCCGTTTCCAAATCGGTTCATCTTATTTTGTTGAAATCGCCAAACTACGTGCTTTCAAACTGCTTTGGGGCAACGTCCTTTCTGCTTATAACGCCGAGCCGACAACGCCCCGTTTGTTCGCTTGCACAACGCCGATTTTGAATGATTTTGATGCCAATATACATAAAATTCAAGCGACAACTGAAGCCATGAGTGCCGTCATGGGTGGCATCGAAACCTTAACAGTTGCGCCAAGCGAAGCATCAGATTTTGGTCGCCGCATAGCTCGAAATGTGCAACATTTATTGTCAATGGAATCTTATCTTGACCGTGTTGCTGACCCTTCGGCGGGCAGTTATTATATCGAAAAATTGACGGAACAGTTGGCGGAAGCGGCTTGGAAAGCCTTTCAAGAAAAAGGAACGAAATAAAATAAGGTTATTTTTAGGCTTTTTCCTTGAAAATGTCTCTTTTTACGTATAAATTTGTCAAAAAATATTTGATATGACAACTGCCATTGCACATAAGCCACAGACAACTCAAAAAGGGAAAAAGAACAAAAAGGCAATTTCTTTAGAAGCCTTTTTGAGTCTCTACTCTAACAGAGAAGACGACTATAAATATGAGTGGCACAACGGCAACATTGAAAAAACGCCACGTACTATGAACCGAGACCAATCTAAAATTCAAGAAGCGATTTTGGCATATTTTTACACCCATCCACAATTCCGTCAAGAAGGGGCGTTTCTTGTGGAGTTGGACATGTATATTCCTACTAAAAACAGAACACGACGGGCAGACATGGCTTTTTTGACGCAACCGCAAATGGACGAAACGTTGAAAGGAGATGCTTCTGTTGCGCCGTTTGTTATTGAAGTTATTTCAGCATTCGACAAAATCAATGAATTTGAAACAAAACTTAAAGAATATTTCACAAATGGCGTTCAAGTCGTTTGGCAAATAATTCCTTTGTCTGAAACGGTAAAAGTTTATACATCTGTTAAAAATGTAAAAATTTGTCAAGACGATGATGTCTGTTCTGCTACGCCCGTTCTACCGACTTTTCAAATGACCGTTCAAGACATTTTGAACCTCAAAAAGTAATCTCCTTGCTTGATTCACGCATAAAAGTTTTCGGCATTCGCCACCACGGACCCGGTTCTGCTCGGTCATTGCTTCATGCATTGGAAGCGTGGCAACCCGATGCGCTCTTGATTGAAGGTCCACCCGATGCCGATAAATTGATAAAACACGTCAACCATGAAAAATTAAAACCACCTGTTGCCGCCTTGGTTTACAATCCAAAGGACTTGCGGCAAGCGTCCTATTTTCCTTTTGCAGAATTTTCTCCTGAATGGCAAGCGATGTTGTTTGGTTTGAAAACGGCTATTCCTGTGTCGTTTATGGATTTGCCGATGAGTCTTAATTTTTGTTTGCAAGAAGTCATTGCGAGGGACGAAGCAACCGAACCAGCGCAACAAACCTTTGATTTTCAAGAAATGACTGAAAATACTGAGGGGGGGCATTTTGAAAAAGAAGAAACAAAAATCATCAACGACCCTTTGCGAACCCTTGCGGAACTTGCAGGATACACGGACAGTGAACGTTGGTGGGAAGTGACTTTTGAGCAAACGGACAATCCGATTGAAGTTTTTGATATTATTTTAGACATGATAACGGTTTTACGCAAAGACCTCAATCGAGCAGAAACGAAGGAAACGCTGTTGCGAGAAGCTTATATGCGTCAAACGATTCGCAAAACATTAAAGACCGATGCACAACGGATTGCTGTTGTTTGTGGCGCATGGCACGCGCCTGTTTTGTCCAATATCGCCCAATACAAGGAGAAAACGGACAATGATTTAATCAAAAAACTGCCAAAAGTAGCGACAGAAGCCACGTGGATGGCTTGGAGTTATGAGCGTTTGGCCCGTGAAAGTGGCTATGGCGCAGGAGTCAGCAGCCCTGCGTGGTACGATTTATTGTTTTCAAAAAAACAAAATGCGACGGTTCGTTGGATAACGCGCGCGGCTCGTTTGTTGCGGCGCAATGACTTGTCGGCATCGGCGGCGCACGTTGTGGAAGCGGTTCATTTGGCTGAAACGCTGGGGATACTGAGGGGGCATGACATCGCAGGTTTGGAGGAGTTGGAGGAAGCCGTGAAGACGGTGATGTGCAACGGGGCTGATGCGCAAATGAACTTGATTCGTCGCAAATTGGTGATTGGTGATGTCGTTGGAAAAGTGCCGCCCGAGATTCCACAAGTGCCGTTGCAACGTGATTTTGAGGCTTCGGTCAAGACTGCCCGTTTGACAAAAGAGTATGCGACTTCGGAAGCCGTGACAAAGGAATTGGATTTGCGCAAACCTAATCCATTGATTGCCAGTCATTTATTGCATCGTTTGGCGTTGCTCAATATTCCGTGGGGAAAGCCGATGAAAGGCTCGCGCTACAAACTCGGTTCGTTTAAAGAAACGTGGAAATTGCATTGGCGACCTGACTACACGATTCGGTTGATTGAAGCAGCGCAATGGGGCAACAAAGTGGAGCAAGCAGCCACGGCTTTTGTGCAAAAACAAGCCGAAACAGTGGATAAACTGCCCGCTTTAACAGTTTTGGTTGAAAAAACGCTCGATGCCAATTTGCCAAAAGCCTTGCCGCAACTCATAAAACAGATGCAAACGTTGGCAGCTTTGACGGAAGATGTGGTGATATTGATGGAAGCCTTGCCGCCGCTTATCCGCATTTTGAAATATGGCAATGTCCGTGGCACGGATGCCGCCGCCGTTCGGTTTGTGGTGCAAGAGATATTGCCACGTATTTTTGTCGGTCTCCCGCCTGCCTGTTTGAATACCGATGATGAAGCGACGGAATTGATTTTCAATCAGATACAAAATACGCATACGGCTTTGAATTTGTTGGCAGACCCTGTTTTTACGGGGGGGTGGTTGCGCAGCCTTCGTTTGGTCGTTGATTTAAAAAATGCTCATGGCAAATTGACGGGCGGTTGCTCCCGCATTTTGTTCGATAAATCGGTTTTGAATATTGCTCAAACGGCTGTCAAAATGCGTTATGCTCTTGCGCCTATGAATGAACCGACACAATCTGCCGCTTGGCTCGAAGGCTTTTTGTATGGCAGTGGACTGCTTTTGATACATCATCCGACCCTTTGGCAAGTGCTCGATGAATGGGTTTCGGAAACAGATATGACGCGTTTGGAAAATCTATTGCCGTTGTTGCGGCGCACGTTCTCAACGTTTTCAAAATCGGAAAAAGCGAAATTATATGCTTTGGCGAATCAACAACAAAAGGTTTTTCAAGGACAAAGTACGACCACTCAATATGTTTATGATGTGGAACGGGCGGCTGGGGTTTTGGCGACGGTGCGTGTTTTTTTGGGGGGGAGTGGTCATTGAATATCGTTTGTCTTAGTTTAACAAAAAAAATTGCACAATTTATACTGAGGGGGTGCTTGTTTCACAAATTTGTTGTTTATTTGCGATTAAAACAATCTTTTTTAAACAAAAAATTAGAATTGTTTTAAATATTTGAACTTGTTTTATGCTTTTTTTTTGAGAATATTACAGTTTTTATATTTAAAAAAAAACTCAATGAATTGATTCTTAAGGATTTAAGATTTAATTTGATAATAGCAATTATCAATAGAATTTATTTGAATTTTGATGCCTAAAATTATCAAAAAAATAAATTGTAAATTATTGATTATCAATTACCTATATTGATTTTTGGAAATCAATTTTAAATAATTTCTATTTTTGTAACACCTATTTTAAATATAATAAATACAGATGTATTATATAGATTTTTTTTCAAATTTAGGGTTTGACTTTAATGCAGATTTAGAGCCAAAGGTGCTGACTATTGGGAAAAAATTACAATCAATAGAAGAATTAAAGATTTCCACTTTCTACTATAAGTGTAAAAAAAACAACAATACTAACACATCATTTTATTTAATCACAACTACTTTAACAAGTAAAGAACTTACAGAAGTAAGAAGGTACATTTGGAATAAAAATGATGCAGATTTAATTTTCTACTATCCTCATGAGGATGCCCTCTTAGATATGTACTATGCCAAGTATTCTCCAAAAGTAAATAATGGTGACAGCCTTCTATATTCTTTTGCTACGAAACAAAAAGATTTAGACATAATTGAGGATATTAAGCGCTGGAAATTCGATAGTGGTGTTTTTTGGTTAAAATATCATTCTTTCATTAAAAAAGCAAAATACAAAGGAATTGACAAGGAGTTAGTCTCCACTTTAAATACACTTAAAGAGAAATTACATGATAGTCTATTAAATCTTGTTTCAGATGGAGAAAAGCGTAATGAAATCGTACAGGCTTTAATAGATAGAACTTTATATATCAAATATTTAGAAGATAATCATATTATCAATTCGTATTTTTATCAACATTATTTTAAAGATAAGTCTCTTAGTTATAAGAGATTACTAGAACATGGTTCGGCAAAGCCTATCAATGAATTGTTTAAAATTATTCATCAAATTTTTAATAATGCTTTATTTGACCAACCAACAATAGATGACCACTACCTTACCGGAGGCGTTTGTAATCTCATTGCTAAATCTTTTAATGGAAGCTTAATTCATGGACAATTAAGCCTTTTTGATTTTCAATTTAACATATTACCCGTTGAATTCATAAGTTATATATACGAAATATTTTTATCTAAAGAACAGAAAGGTAATGGTATTTACTACACGCCAAAGAAATTAGCGCAGCTGATTGTAGATGAGGTAATAAATGAAGACAAAATAGGACCAATTTTAGACCCTTCTTGTGGTTCGGGAATGTTCCTCATTGTGGGTTATCAAAGGCTTTTGGAAATTGCCCAAAAACAAAAATTAGAGGAGGGAAATAACCTTGATAAGATAAAGTTTAGAATTCAACTCTTATCAGATAATATTTTTGGTATAGAAAAACAGGTAACAGCACAAAGGTTCACGCTTTTCTCTCTTTCGCTACAAATATTTTCAGGAATTGATTCTGACGATATTGAGGCATTTATTTCAAAAGAACTACAAGACAATAAAAAAATTGATTTATTTTCTCAACATTCTTTTTTTGGTAATATTAAGCGTGAAAACACGCTTAATATTTCAGAAGCACCTTTTGAAGGTAAACAGTTTAGTTACATAGTAGGAAATCCACCTTTTTTTGAAATACCTAGCACTGAGGAGTACAATCATGAAATTAATTTTTTGAACTCTGATGTTCGACGTAAAGTTACGGCGAAAAAACCGCCACTAAGTTGCACCAGAATTGTTCTTTGACATTACGGATAAATTTTCAATATTTTGTTTAGT
>JAYVFS010000237.1:0-9142 GCA_043772905.1 Saprospiraceae bacterium
CCTTCCAAGCGATAGCGATAATACAACAAAGCATTGTCCGCAATCGGCGACAATATTTGCCTTTGTATGTCAATATGTTGGTCATAAAAACTAAAATCAAACAGCGTTGCTCGGTTAAAACCAAAACCATTTGAGTTGCCACTCACCTTTGACGAAATGAGTTCTTCTTTCTTTTTATCACCGTCCACATAAAGTTTAGAAATCGTTTCAGAGAGGTAAACAATACCTTGACGCGTATTGGTGTCGAGGCTACCACCCATATCACCAATGTCGCGTCCAAAAATTTTAGTAGGCGCATCGAGGACTTTTTGCAAACCCTTGATATACACATCGCAAGAATAGGCTTTCACTTGGTCTCGATAGGTGCGCCGCATCGCAATCGCTTGACGAATAATGGGATAAGCAGGGTCTTCTGCATTAGCTTTAACAACAAATTCTTGAAGCTCAATCTCATTGGGTTTCAGCGAAATATTGAGATTGGTTTTACCTTTAATTTTAACATATATAATTTTCTTTTCATATCCAATGTATTGAAAAACAATACGATACGCACCATTTGCCAAATCGAGCGAATAGTACCCCTCAGTATTTGCCGTCGTCCCGCGTGTTGTGCCATCAATGTACACATTGGCAAACGGCAATGATTCACCTTTGTTATCGATGATGCGACCATTGAGTTGTGCCTGTAAAAGGAAAGGAAAAGTCAATAAAGTAAAAGTGAGCGCCAAAAATGATTTCATAATTTCTTGTTTGATTGCTAATTTGATGTTGTAAACATAACGTATGACTGTGCGTTCTATTGACTTTTTTATACATTATGAGGGAAATTATCCGACAAAATGGGTTTTTCGACTTAATAAATTTGTAAATCTAAACAGAAACATATAAAATTGTGTTACATAAAAAAGGCTTATTGACTAAGAATTAATTCATTTTCAACCCAATTTGAATTTAAAAATCAAAAAACAAACAATCAATCTTAACTAGAAAAAAACCAGAATAATGAAAAAGACAAGCATCAAAAAAGAGCAAGCACGCTTATTTAAAAACCCTGTCCTTGAATATTTCACAAAAACATCGCTTTTAGAATCAACAATGACATCCGTAGGTATTGCCTTGGTGTGTATTTGGATTGGCAATACATTAAATCCAGATATGACACTCAATTGGTCAATCGGTTTATTTGTTGCGGGTCTATTGTTTTGGTCGCCTTTTGAGTATTTGTTGCATCGCTACATTTTTCATATTGCCGAAGATGCTTTTAAAGGTAGTCGCCGTATGCAATATTTAATCCATGGTGTTCATCATGAAGAACCGAATGATATCCAACGGACATTGATGCCTTTTTTACCAAAAATCATTTATGCTGTGGTCTTTTTTGCCCTTTACTACATTATTTTAGGCAAAAACAGCCCTTACTTTTCAGCTGGCTTTATGATGGGTTATTATGGATATTCAATGTTACATTATTCCATTCATCGTTTTCGTGCGCCCAATTGGTTGAAACCGTTGTGGCATCATCACCACATTCATCACCATTTGCATAACGATAAAGCGTATGGCGTTTCCTCCACATTTTGGGATCGCTTTTTTAAAACTATGCCGCCTAAGAATACCTTAAAATCAAAAGAGGTGAAGGGTTAAATTGGCTGAATACTGAGGGGGTAAATGAGAAACAAAAACGGTTGATAAGTTTACACTTATCAACCGTTTTTGTTTTATAACTTATTGACATTCAATATTTTAGCAAGCCAATATTATTTCTTTTTCTTTGTTGGTGGCGCTTGTGGTTGCTGTTTTGCCAACTCTTGTTGCTTCATTGCTTCGTCCAATTTTTGGCGGAAAAAGCTTTGTTTTTTAGGCTTTTTCTTATGAGCATCCAGCTCTTCACGAATTTTATCATGGTTGATAATGTATTGTTTTGTCACAACAGTTTGACCAATATTCAAAATGTTTGAAAACAACATATATAAACTTAAACCTGCCGCATAGCTGTTAAAGACGAACATGAAAATAAGCGGTGTAAAATACTGCATATACTTCATCGCTGCTGGCTGTCCTGTCATATCCACATCTTTCATTGAATACCATGTAAAAACCAACAAAGACAGACCCCATAACAAAGCAAATAAACTGACGTGTGCGCCGTACATTGGTACGTAAAACGACAATTTTATAAACTCTTCATAGCCCGACAAGTCTTTTGCCCATAAAAAGCCTTGTTGACGGAAATCTATCGTTGCAGGGAAAAAGCGGAACAAAGCCATCCAAATCGGCATTTGAAGCAACGTCGGAAAACAGCCACCCAAAGGATTGACACCAAATTCGCCATACAACTTCATTTGTTCTGCTTGAACTTTTTGCGGGTCGTCTTTGTATTTCGCCTTCATCTTTTCGATTTCAGGTTTCAATGCCGCAGTTTTGGCTTGTGAACGCAACATTTTGTAGCTCAAAGGATACAAAATAGCCTTTACAAAAAACGTCAAAAGCAAAATACAGATAGCAACATTTCCGATGATGCCATGCAAAAAATCAAAAATTGGACGAATCACCCACCGATTGATCGTTCCGAGAATCGAGCCGCCATAATCCACAACTTGGTCTAAACCATTGTCATACGCATGTAAAATACCAAAATCATTGGGGCCTGTATATATTTTCATCGAATAACCGCTTGCCAAGGCATCCGCAGGGATTTCAAGACGTGTGGTCATTTTTTTCAAATCTTCATGGTCTAATGGATGGTTTTCAGTTTCAAGAATAGCCGATTTGAAACCATTGCCTTTGGGTGCCATCAAAATGGTGCTGAAAAACTGATTACTGTTCGATATCCAATCAATCGTTGTATTGTTCAACTCCAGTTTTTCGCTACTTGTACCTGAAAGATAATCGGGCGAACCACCCGTTTCTTGGTAGTGCAAATACGAGTAAGAGGACTCGTAATTGATATTTTTCTCTAATTTATCTAAGTTATTTTCAAAATTCAGCTGAACCGACTTCGCATCTGATTTCATGATAGAAGCCAGACCGTTGAACTTCACCGTATAGTCCATATCGTAAGCCGAACCCAATGTGTAGCGTTGTTCAAAACCCACTTGGTCATTCAGCATAGCCCGAAATGTGAGCGTATTGCCAGAAAGTGTAGGCGTAAAAAACATATTTGCCGTAGCAATTGAACCTGTTGGTGTGTTGGCTGGAATGTGATAGCCGAACGTATTCTTAGTGTCTTCGAACAAATAAAGCGGCGTGACAACGTCTTCTCTTTTCTCGTTTTCAAGAATTCTTTTGAATTTCTTGAGCAAAACATTTAAAATACGTCCACCTTTATTGGTAAAAGTAACTTTTATATCCTCGTTTTCCAAAACTGAAATTTGCTCTGTTCCAACAGCTAAACTACTGAAATCACCCATTTCACCTGCCATCTGAACCCGCTTCATAGAGTCTGTTACTGAGGGGGGCACTGGCGTAGCCTTTGCAGCGATTTGCAGACTGTCATTCGCCCTTTGAACTTTGGCAATCGAGTCTTGTGTTCTTTGTTTTAAGTCATTCTCTGCTTGCGATGGTGCTGTGAACATATTCCATCCAAGCAAAATAAGTAAAATTAACACCATGCCGACCATGGCATTTTTGTTGTCCTGATTCATCAATGTTTATATTTTTATCAAATAAAGTTGCTCAATTTTGCGAAACGCAATTCGCTACTCCTAAAAGCGGCGCAAAATTACAAAGTTTGGCCGTCAATAAGGCTTTTGTCTACTCTTTTTTCTATGACGATTTAAGGGGGGAAATATTCTGGCCCTCCCCTAAATCCCCGGAGGGGACTTTGCTGCTCTTTATTTAAGCAACGTCCCAAAATAAAGAGCAGCAAAGTCCCCTCCGGGGATTTAGTGGCTATTTCAGCTTCGCCCAATCCACTTCATTGAACGATGTAAAAACTGAATCGGGCATACTGCGGTAAACGCCCATCGGCACCATTGACCGATTTTCGCCACGACTGATTGACAGCATAATATTGCCCAAAGCGCGATAATCTGCCCACGGCGTACTCATCGAAGGCTTGTCATTCGTCGCTTTTGCATAATAATCCCACTGAACAATTAAATGGCTGGACGGATTGACATAGACATGATATTTGTTATCAGGCGTATTGCCAACACTTTTAAAAGTCATTTCAACGACTTCGCAATCTACACCCAAAGCATTTTTTTCTAAACCAACATACTTCAAAGTCACGCCTGAATCCTTCAATTTGAAGGGCATAACGAGCCAATACGAGTCGTTTATCCAAATCCCTTTGCCGCGTTCAAGGTATTTTTTCAAAGAATCGGGCTGCGTCATTTCCTTGCCGTCTTTCCAAACACGACCTGTCATGTTTTTCAAGTCCAAACGAATTTTCATGTCGTTGTTGAGGAAATCAATCCGTACTTTTTCCTTTGTTTTGTCCCAAACCAATGAGCGGTTGCCAAAAAAAGTCCACCTTATATAACGTGTCATATCCCATGCATAACGTCCGCCACTGGCTTTCATCACCTCATCGGCAATGGCAATAGCCTTTGCATCAGACCCCTCAGTATTGAAGCCTGGCATGGGTGTATTTGGCACATCTTTATTGACAAATTTTTGAGAAGATTGGCAAGCGATGAGGCTACCGAGAAGCACTAAAACGACGAGTATTTTATTCATAATGAATTGATTTTTAACTAAGTTGAAGCAGCAAAGGTAAAAATTAGAATGAATAGACTCGATTTAGAGGTGGGGTTATTTTTTTTTTCGTTTGAATCAAGATGCTATGGATTTTGGGGATGCTAAGGATTGAGGCATAGATTCCTCCTTAGCATCCTTTTTTCATTTGAATCAAGATGCTAAGGATAAAAAGGATGCTAAGGATTGAGCCATAGGTTCCTCTTAGCATCCTTTTTTCATTTGAATCAAGATGCTAAGGATAAAAAGGATGCTAAGGATTAAGGCATAGGTTCCTCCTTAGCATCCTTTTTATCCTTAGCATCTTGATTCAAACGAATACATCCCCTCACTTTTTTTGTTTGAGTTTATCATGTTGCATTTTATAAATAACCCAATCGGGTATATAATTGCGCAATTCCCAGATATTGTCACTTGGTTCGCCGACCAATTCTGGTGTGATGTTTTCGGCTACTTTGTCAGGTTCGTATTTATTGTTGAATAAATGTTTGAACTCTAAGGCAGAAGAACCAAAATTGAGCAATAAGCCACTTTTGATATTTATCTGTTCAAGCGTATTCAGTGCTTGCGACATATCATCGTTTGTTAATTGGCTTTTGGCTTTCACTTCAATCGTTACTTGGTTATCACATAAAAAATCAACCCGCCTCGCTGCAATTTTATAATTATCGTAATAAATCGGCAACCAGACTTCTCGACTGAAAAGCACATTGGCACGTCCCAATTCTATGGCTAAAGCCCTGCAATAGACGTATTCGCGGCATCCTCTGTTTAACTTTTTGTGAGTGGTCATAGCACAACAGTTGATGCGGAAGACTTTTTTTTTGTTTGATACCAGCCGAAGAAGGATTTAGAAATTTGATAACAAAAAAGGATACGCCCGAAACTGCACAAACCGAAACTGCATTGTTTTTTTACCTTCATGTTCCGCCAACACCACCCTCTCCGTCGTCGAACACACCACTTCAATCCCTGCCTTTTGCAACAAACCGACCAAAGCCACCACAAACGTCATTTCACCCATCAGATGTACGGTTAATACACCTTTTGCCTCTTGCCTTTTGCCAATTGTTTCCGCATATTGTTTTGCTAAGGTTTGCACCCCCTCAGTATTTGTTCATAAAAAAAGCCTTTTGAGTGGTGTTGCTCAAAAGGCTTTTGGGTTTCCTGTCGAAGAAGGGTTTATGCCACAGCATAACCCGTATATTGCCTGACAACAGGTGATTTCAGTCCTAAAACAATATCATTGGCAGGGATACCTTGTTGCGTTAAGGCATCAGCAATAACCATATCTGTATTATTTGCCATTATCCAGATTTTAGCATCGGGTTTAATATCTATGTGACAATTGACAATAAAGACATACCGATTGTTGCGCCAACCAACAGTTAAAAGTTGAAAGTGATTGCCTAAATAATCACAAATGACTTCATCTTCTAATTGCTCTGTGCCTTCATTTTGGTAGGTTGAAGCAGAGTCCCGTAAAAGTTGGACAACTATTTCTTGGTATCTTTTGATTTTTTCCATTGTTCTTTCCATTCTACAATTTCTTCATTGAAAGGATTAAAGACTATTAATTTAATTTTATCCATTTTACACAAAAAAATAACGTCGGGGTCTGTGAATTCGTCTATAAAAACTTGTTCTGGTACTGCCATGTAAATTAGTCGTTCGGGTTCTTTAGCATCTATAAATCGGCGGTACACCAAATATTGACCAAACGCTTCGTGAAAGTCATAAATAAATGAGTCGCGCAAAAAGCTCTTTACTTCTACCACTATTTTTTCCAAGCCTCTTTCAGCCGCCAATATTTTTTCAGCACCTAAATCTGCTTTGAGTGTTCTGTTAGTTAATGGTATCTTGTAAGGGTCATGTGTAATTGTCCAACCGTCTTTTTGCAATGCCCGCTTAACAATGTCGTGATAAATGTCTTTTGCCATATTTTAACGGTTTGAGTTGAATCATAATAGTTGTTCGTAGCAAATTTACATCTTTTATTCGGAAATGATACCCCCCTCAGTATTTGTTCATAAAAAAAAGCCTTTTGAGCGGTGTTGCTCAAAAGGCTTTTTTGCAGCCGAAGAAGGATTTAGAAGTAGGATTCATGAAATTTTACTGATTTAATAGGATATGCACACGCACTTCGGGTGATGCCTAAAATCCTATTACATCGGGGTAATTCCATAAATCCTACTTCAATGAATCCAGCCGAAGCCGAAGAAGGGTTTAAAAGATTATAAAACGTTTTTACATATGAAAAAGTTCTTTTGTTTCAATCCAGCCGAAGCCGAAGAAGGGTTTAAAAGTATATTATAACGCATCTTCATGAGCTAACGCCTATTAGTTTCAATCCAGCCGAAGCCGAAGAAGGGTTTAAAAGAAGTGCTTTGCCTCCCTGGTTGCTGGTTTAGAGAAGAAGTTTCAATCCAGCCGAAGCCGAAGAAGGGTTTAAAAGAATTTTTAAAATTTGATAAAAAAATGAGTAAGAAGTTTCAATCCAGCCGAAGCCGAAGAAGGGTTTAAAAGACATAAACGAACAAGAAGGAGAACCAGTACTTGAGTTTCAATCCAGCCGAAGCCGAAGAAGGGTTTAAAAGTGTGATTGATGCTGTTATGGGTGAATTGTATGAAGTAACGTTTCAATCCAGCCGAAGCCGAAGAAGGGTTTAAAAGAAATGCTGAGGAGTTTAGAGTCAGTGATGAAAGTCGGTTTCAATCCAGCCGAAGCCGAAGAAGGGTTTAAAAGAAAGATGTCCGCTACAAATATACTAACCCTTATACGTTTCAATCCAGCCGAAGCCGAAGAAGGGTTTAAAAGGAAAATTATTATGGGGGAACTATGACCGGTATTGATGTTTCAATCCAGCCGAAGCCGAAGAAGGGTTTAAAAGTCGGAGAGATTTATGAAATGTCTGAGAGCAGAATATAGTTTCAATCCAGCCGAAGCCGAAGAAGGGTTTAAAAGAAATCTGGCGGACCAGTTAACTAATTTGTAATTAATTGTTTCAATCCAGCCGAAGCCGAAGAAGGGTTTAAAAGGTTGAAAAATTTAATGAGTTAAAGTGAATCAGTATTGTTTCAATCCAGCCGAAGCCGAAGAAGGGTTTAAAAGACGTGTTTACGGCAAAAATGGCGAAAGCATTGCCAGTTTCAATCCAGCCGAAGCCGAAGAAGGGTTTAAAAGTGATGGCCCATTTCAGAACCTGAATTATACTGCTGGTTTCAATCCAGCCGAAGCCGAAGAAGGGTTTAAAAGACGGATATTGTAGTTGAAAAACGTGAGGTTCTCCTAAAGTTTCAATCCAGCCGAAGCCGAAGAAGGGTTTAAAAGTGGGTTGGTATTGCTAATAAGTGAAAAACAAAAAAGTTTCAATCCAGCCGAAGCCGAAGAAGGGTTTAAAAGCCTTGAACTTGTCACAAAGCTATGAAAATGAATTCGTTATAAAGAATTTTTCTCCGTGTTTTTTTCATAAAAAAAACTTTTTTTACAGCAAAACAAAAATAATTCTAACTATTTTTCCTTTGTTTTAGGCTTTTTTAACAAGTCTCCGCGTCTTTAACAAATTGATTATCAACTAATTGACTTCCGAAAAACAAAGACATTAAATAAAAGAGTTATTGTCCTTTTTTTTATGCTTTAAAAAATAAATAATGCTCTGTGAACTTAATCCTACCGTTTTTAGTTTACCGTCAATATTACAATTCTAACTATGAGCAACCAAGACTTACATTAACAGGCATTTTTTAGGACACAATAATAGCTTAAATGACAACCGATCTGAATTATCATTGAACCAATTATTATTGAACGTTTTTAAATATAGTCAAAAATGCAAGTTCACGTTATGTCCAACGGCGCATCATTGCGCGTAAAAGATGGTATCTTCGAGATACTCACACCACAACCACCCGATAATAAGACTTTTCTACGCCACGAATATGCGGTGTCTCATGTTGAGTCTATCTGGATTCATTCTTCTGCAAATGTTACAACGGCTGCCATTCGGCTCGCCATCGAAAACGATATTGATTTCGTTTTGTGCGACCATTTCGGCAAGCCACTCGGTCGCTTCACACCGCACCGCCCTAACACAACGGCTGCCGTTCAGAAAGCGCAACTCATATTGAGTCAAACGCCTTTTGCCATCACTTATGTTAAGGAGTGGATTGTTCAGAAATTGAACAACCAAAAAGACTTTTTGGAAGAAATCGGCAAGAAACGCAAATCAGAAGGTGTCAAATTGTGCAAAGCGGCTGCCAAAAAGATAGAAGTCCTGCGCGACAAAATCAAAGCCTTGGAAGGCAAACACATCTCTGAAATCGCCGATGTACTGAGGGGTCTCGAAGTGGCGTGTTAAGGTAAAAAAAAAGTTCCCCCTATTTTCCATATCTTTAAAGTTGGCAAACCATAAAAGGTAAGAAAATAGATGAGAACGAAAGA
>JAYVFS010000238.1:0-3159 GCA_043772905.1 Saprospiraceae bacterium
AAAGCACCATTTTCAAAATTGGAAGAACCACCTGCATAACCCGCATAACTCGTAATCCAAGGCGTTGTGTAAACACCGACTTTCAAACCCAAGCCATGAATATAGTCCACCATGTCCTTGAATTTTGGAAACTTCTCATTGGGTTGAACAGCATTGAATTGTCCACCGCGTTGTCCTTGCCACGCATCGTCAATGTTGATGTATGTCCAACCGTGTTGACTCAAACCCATTTTCACCATCGCATCGGCAGAGGCAATGACCTTTTCTTGGTCAATATTCCTTGCCCATGAGTTCCAACCATTCCAACCGATTGATGGTGTGAGGGCAATGGTGTCGCCTATTTTTAGGGTTAAAGTTTTGGTGGCTTCGCCAAAGGCATTTTTAGCTTTGAGTTGTATTTTATAAACGCCTCGTTGCGCTATCTTTCCAGTAATAATGCCTGTTTTAGTATCAGTAACAAGTCCTTTTGGTAAGTCTTTAGCAGAAAAAGACATCGGACGTTCGCCTGTTGCGGCAATTGTATAAAGCACTGGATTGTTAGGCGTTGCGCCAAACACCTTCGCAGAGTTGATTTTTGGCGTTTTTACTGAGGGGGGGGTGAGAATGTATTTTTCATCCGAATTCGGTATGTTTTGTGGCTTAAAACCCTCTTTCATGACAAACTGTGCATCCGCCCAATTGGTATAATCGTTTGTCACTCGGACATCAACCGTTACTAAAAGTCCGAGCCGTTTGATGCCATTGAGGTTCACTTTGACTTGTTTGGGTTCATCGCCCAATACCATGTCGCCACTGTCAAACAATATCTTTTTATCGCCAATGACATAAAAACGGTGTGTTAAATCTTTTCTACCGTTATCATCGACACCTATAATAGCAGAGAATTCTGTCGCATGACCCTCTAAGAAAAACGGCAAAACGCTGGTTGAATTGACTCCCACGCCGCGTTTAAACTGCTTGCCTTTCATGCTTATCGTCTCGCCACCCGCATTTGTTTTGGCGGATACTGAGGGGATACTTTCAGAAAAAGATTTGATGTTTAAATCATCCAACCAAAGGACATTTTGCGCTTGAATGTTTGAACAAAGGACGCACAGTACCCAAACAATCATTATAAGTGTTATTCTATTCATTTTTGTTTATTGTTTTGCTCCCACGTTTGATATTGTTTTGTCATTTCCTCCACGATTTTAGGGTATGTTGCCGCAAGGTTTTTAGATTCGCTTGGGTCGGCATCTAAATCAACCAAAAACAAGGTATCGGCTTCTGTCAAAACGCCTTTTTTGCTGGTGTCAACGGGGTTTCCGAGCAATTTCCATTTGCCTTTGCGTGCCACCCACATCTTTCTATACGCCCAGCAATACCCCTCAGTATGCGGGGTTGCAGCGGCTGTACTATTGATAATAGGCACCAAGTTTTTGCCGTCTAAATCATTGCCATCCAATTTGATGTGACAATAATCGGCAAGTGTCGGCATCCAATCGGTATTGACAGCCATTTGATTACGCACTTCCCCTTTAGGAATTTTTGCAGGCCAACTGATAATAGAAGGCACGCGAATACCTCCTTCAAACAAACAGGCTTTTGCCCCACGATAGATACCTGCGCTGCCACCGCCACCATGAGCCGCTTTTTCAGTTGAATAACCATTGTCTGATTGAAAAATAATAATGGTATTGTCTGTCAATCCAAGGTCTGCTACTTTTTTGAGTAACTCACCAATCTTATCATCTAAGGTTGACATAAAAGCAGCGTATAAATCACGCGGATAAGCCACGCCTTTCTTCTGATAATAGTCCAACCACTTTTGGTCGCCTTGATAGGGATAATGCGGTACATTTATCGCAAAATACATGAAAAAGGGCGCGTTTTTATGCTCTTCCATGTACTGATTGGCTTCTTTGACCATAAGGCTTGGGAAAAATTCATTTGGATAAAAGACCTCTTTGCCATTGCGATACAAATCATGTTTCTCAGGACCATCCCAATAATATAGGTGAGAAAAATTGTCAATAGAACCCGACAAATGACCAAAAGAATAATCAAACCCTTGTGCATTTGGACTCAAATCAGGCGTGTATCCCAAATGCCATTTGCCAATATGTGCCGTTTTATACCCTGCTTGTTTGAACATTTCAGCCATTGTGAAACGGTCATTGGGCAAACCCCCTTCTTCGTTTTTCTTAGCCGCATTCCCTGGCAATCCTGCTCGTTGCGGATTAAGCCCTGTCATCAACGAAGCCCTTGACGGTGAACAAATAGGCGATGCATAAAATTGAGTAAACATAACGCCACGCTTCGCCAAACCATCAATATGAGGTGTTTCTAAATCTTTTGACCCATAGCAATTAAGGTCAATCGCGCCTTGGTCGTCGGAGTAAATCAGAATAACGTTGGGTCGCTTTTGCGCTTTTATGGGCGTAAAACCAAGGAACAATAAGGCTATAAAGGCAATTTTCATCTTATTCATCATTCATCATTTATAATTCATCATTATTTACTTATTGCTTTTCATAATCCCTTTCGCTTCACTCACAGGCATTTTTAGATTCTTAAAAACGACCCCCTCAGTATTATGCAAATAAATAACGGGCATTTCCATAGCAGTGCCAATATGCACATCTGTCAACGTTGAATTCTTTACATCGTCAAAAACAAAGGCGGGGCGGAAGTCGTCTTCGATGTATTTGACTTTTATATTTTTCATTTTGATCCCCTCAGTATGACGCATATAAAAACCCCATGCGGGCAGTTCGCCGAACATAGAGAAGTCGGGATATTGCGCCGCATTTTCGGGAATAGACGTAATCTTATCCAACGGAATGTGGGCGATGTTTTTATCCGCCCGTCCGCCATAGGTGATTTCGATGTTCTCCAAAGTTATATCTTGCACAGGATAACCTGGCAAACCAACAATGGAAGACGGAATGAGATTATAAGGCAAATACGGATGTCCATAAATGTGATAATGCGAAGGACGTTTGGGCATTTTATCTTCGCCCGGGCGCAAATGGTCGGGTGGCCCTTCAATCGGATAACCTTGGTCGGGTTTGTAGAGCGGTACATCTACTTTGACATTGGCAATATAAACGCCTTTGAGTGTACCGACTTTACCTGTTGTGTTCCGATGTCCACGCCGAATAAAGATGGCATTGCCTG